>JAEYWT010000250.1 GCA_023428865.1 Bacteroidota bacterium
CAGCGCCTGCTGGACTACATCGTGCCGGACGTGGTGCACGTAATGGCCGATGGCCGCATCATCAAGAGCGGTCCGAAGGAACTGGCGCTGGAGCTGGAGGCGAAGGGCTACGACTGGATCAAGGAAATGGCGTGATCGATCAGAAGATCAGATAATCAGACGATCAGATGATGAAATACCAAGGCCGCGATAAGGCACCCGTAGCGTCCTCCGATATGTATCGGAGCCATTGGGTCGACTGATGAAGCCATGACCACATTGACCCAGACCGACCCCAAGACAACGGTGTTGCCGTTGTTGCAAGCCAGCACCTGGCCCAACGCCGCCGAAGCCCTGGCCCAGGTAAACACCCTGCCAGTGCCCACCACCCGCACCGAGGCCTGGAAATACACCCGCGTTGGCAAGCTGTTCAAGGACGCATACAGCGCCCCGCAAGGTGATGCGACCGTCGCGCTGCCCGCCCGCCTGCCCTTCGATACCACCCGCATCGTCTTCGTCAACGGCCACTTCCGCGCGGACCTCAGCGACGACCTGAAGGCCGACAAGGGCATCGTCGTCGACAGCCTGAAAAACCACTTGGCACACGGCCCGGTGAAGGCGCACTACGGCACACTGGCCCCCATCGGCGATCGTCTCTTCACGGCGATGAACACCGCTGCGCCTACGGATGGTCTGATCATCCTCGCCACCAAGGGCACTAGGACCAGCAAGCCGATCCATGTTCTGCACATGTCAAGCGGTGATCGGCAATTGATCCAGCCGCGCGATCTCTTCATGCTTCATGAAGGCACGAGCGTGGAAGTGATCTTCGAACACATCGGAACGGACGCATCATCATCACTCGTCAACAGCATCCGCGAAAGCGTGATCGGAGAAGGCGCGAGCCTCACCATCCACCTGTTGCAGAATGAAGGGAATGGTCCCGCACACATCGGCCTCGATGGCGTGTCGATCGGTGCGAAAGGCCGCTTCAGCATCGACACCACCACATTGAACGGTTCGTTGGTGCGCAACGAGGTGAACGTTTCCCTTGCTGGTCGGGAAGCGCATGCCGAACTGAACGGCGTGTACCTGTTGAACGGCACCACGCATTGCGACAACCACACCTACATCGGTCACGACGTGCCGGACTGCACCAGCGACGAGCTCTACAAGGGCATCGTGGCGGGCAAGGGCACCAGTGTGTTCAATGGCAAGGTGTACGTGAAGCAGGACGCCCAGCGCACCCGCGCCTACCAGAGCAACGCGAACATCCTGCTGGGCGACGACGCCAAGGTGTACACCAAGCCCGAGCTGGAGATCTACGCCGACGACGTGAAGTGCAGCCACGGGTGTACCATCGGTCGCCTGGACGAGAAAGGGCTGTTCTACCTGCGCAGCCGCGGGGTGAGCGAGGCAGAAGCGCGCAAGCTGATGGCCCATGCCTTCATCACCGAGGTGGTGGAGCGCATCCAGAACGAGGAGTGGAAGGCGGTGTTGACGGCCTTGATCGACAACAAACTCGCACACCTGTGAGCACCAAAGCGGCACCGGTCTCCCAAGCGTTCAACATCGCCGAGATCCGCTCGCAGTTCCCGATCCTGAAGGAGCTGGTGCACGGCAAGCCGCTGGTGTACTTCGACAACGCCGCGACGAGCCAGAAGCCGCGCCGCGTGATCAAGGCCGAGAGCGCCTACTACGCCACGACCAACGCCAACGTCCACCGCGGCGTGCATACGCTGAGCACCAAGGCCACCGAAGCGCAGGAGGCCGCGCGGGAGATCATCCGCAAGCACATCAACGCCAAGCACGCGCACGAGGTGATCTTCACCAGTGGAACCACGGCGAGCCTGAACCTGGCGGCGTTCAGCCTGGGACAATTGCTGTGGGGAAGTTCGCCTTCGCGCAAGGCTTTGGCGAACGAGGGCGACGAGGTGCTGATCAGTGGGATGGAGCACCATGCGAACATCGTTCCCTGGCAGCTGGCGTGCGAACGGCACGGGGCGAAGCTGAAGGTGATCCCGGTGACGGACAGTGGTGAATTGGAACCGCGACGACGCGACGACGCGACGGAATACTTCACTGAGCGGACCAAGGTGTTGGCCGTTACGCACGTTAGCAACACGCTGGGTACCATCAACCCGGTGAAGGAGCTGATCTCCGAGGCGAAGAAGCGCGGCATCATCACCGTGGTCGACGGGGCGCAGGCCATCGCGCACCTGGATGTGGACGTGCAGGACCTCGGCTGCGACCTCTACGCCTTCAGCGGACACAAGGCCTACGGGCCCACCGGCACCGGGGTGCTCTATGGACGCGAGGAGCTGCTGGAGCGCATGCCCCCCTGGCAGGGCGGCGGTGAGATGATCGATGTGGTCACCTTCGAGAAGACCACTTACGCCAAGCTGCCCTTCAAGTTCGAGGCGGGCACGCCGCACATCGCCGGCATCATCAGCCTGGGCGAGGCCTTCCGCTGGATGGAGGACTACGACAAGGCGGCGATGGCGAAGCATGAGCATGCGTTGCTCGAGCACGCGACCAAGGAGCTGCTCACGATAGATGGCCTGCGGATCATCGGCACTGCGAAGGAGAAAGTGGGCGTGATCAGCTTCGTCATTGATGGCGTACACCACTACGACCTCGGCACCTTGCTCGACCAACAAGGCATCGCCGTGCGCACGGGCCACCACTGCACCCAGCCGCTGATGGAGCGCTTCGGCGTGAGTGGAACGACGCGGGCGAGTTTTGCGTGTTTCAATACGATGGAGGAGATCGACTCGATGGTAGCCGCGACGAAGAAGGCGGTGAAGATGTTGCGATGAGCACCACGACGACATTGGCCCAGACCCAACAAGAGCTCATTGACGAGTTCGCCATGTTCTCTGACTGGCAGGACCGTTACGAGCACCTGATCGAACTGGGCAAGGACCTGCCCCTGATCGCGCCGGAGCAGAAGACGGACGACAACCTCGTGCGGGGTTGTCAATCGCGGGTATGGCTGCATGCCGCTCCGCAGAACGGCCTCGTGCACTTCACCGCCGATAGCGACGCGATGATCACCAAGGGCATTGTGGCGCTGCTGGTGCGCGTGTTCAACGACCGCACACCGCAAGAGATCCTGGGCGCATCAACTGAGTTCATCGATCAGCTCGGCCTGCGGGCACACCTGAGCCCCAACCGCGCGAACGGGCTTAGCGCGATGATCGACCAGATGAAACGCTACGCCCTCGCCTACTCTTCCAAGTCATGACTACCGAGGAGAAGAAACAACTGGAGGAGAGCATCATCAACTCCCTCAAGTCAGTGTACGACCCGGAGATCCCGGTGGACATCTACGAGCTGGGGCTGATCTACGACGTGGTTATCCACGACGATGCCAGCGTGTACATCAAGATGACCCTGACCAGCCCGGCGTGCCCGGTGGCGGGGACCCTGCCCGGCGAGGTGGAGCAGAAGGTGGCCGGTGTGCAGGGCGTGAAGAGCGCCAAGGTGGAGATCACCTTCGAGCCGCCTTGGGACAGGACGATGATGAGCGAGGCGGCGCAACTTGAACTCGGCTTTATGTAATTGAACCGCGACGACGCAACGAAGCTACGGAACGACTTCAGATCATGTCCGAAATCATCAACAAAGTCGCCTCCTCCGGCATCATCACCCTCGACCTGGAGGAGCTGTACCCGGCCGGTGAGCGCGTGGTCTTCGACCTGAAGCCGCTGCTGTGGCAGGAGATTGCCCTGAAAGAGGACGACCTGCGCGCGTTCTGCAAAGAGCACGACTGGTCGCAGTACGCGGGCAAGTTCGTGGCCGTGCATTGTTCAGCGGATGCGATCGTGCCCACCTGGGCTTTCATGCTCGTGGCCACGCATGTGCAACCCCATGCAGCCTTCGTCACGCAGGGCGATGCAGACCAACTGGAACGCGCTGTCTTCACCCGCTTCGTGCATCAACTGGATGTGGAGTCCTACCGCAACGCCCGCGTGGTGGTGAAGGGCTGCAGCAAGCTGCCCGTGCCATTGAACGCCTACGTGGAACTGAGTGCGCAGCTTCTGCCGGTGGTGAAGAGCCTGATGTTCGGGGAGCCGTGCAGCACGGTGCCGTTGTACAAGGCCCCGAAACCACAGCGCGACTCCGGGTCAAGCCCGGAGTGACAACCGCGATGAAATGCCTGATCACAGGCGGGACTTGCACCTCGACCAGTCGATGTACGGTGTCGTTGGAAGAGGCACTGTAAGGCGAGTACTACCTTCGGCCTGATGCACCGGTCGATCCTCTTCTTCGCGCTCCTCTTCGCCACTACGCTTACGGCCCAGGATAGACCGGAGCAACGCAGCGAACATGGCTGGTACCTCTCACCCCATGGTACCATCAGGATACTCGTGCTTTTCGTGGAGATCGACTTCGATGTGAAGCCCGAGAGGGACCCACAACCACAAGCGGCGAATCATTGGCGAAAAGGACAGTTACCTGAGTGGAAGGACCGCGTGTTCGACCCGCATCCACTTCCGCTGCAAGTGGCTGAGGTGTCTCGGTATTACCAGGACATCTCGTTGGGGCAGTACATCGTGCTGGGCGACTATATCGATACGCTCATCACCCTGAAGGAAAGTGAGTACCCCGGTGTTCACCAACCGCATTCGATCGGCACACACGCGGTGAAGGAGGCCAACAAGCGCGGTATCCTGCGAACCCGGTATGGGTTGAGCGTTGCGGACTTCGATCTGTGGAAGGCACGCGGCAAGGCCGGTCAACCGAAGTTGCTCGGGGCCGATGATCCGCATAGCTACGACCATGTGATGGTGATCGTGCGCAACAGTGGTCTTGGTCATGGTGCAGGCAGCACGGACAGCGGATCGCCGGGTGAATTGTACGGCTTCAAAAGCGACACGCAGTCACGTTTCGGCGCAGCCAATGGCCTGCCCTTCGAGATCCTCAAACACGAATTCAACCACTTGTTGATCGGTGGCAACAACTTCCATAGCGGCGGTGGCAATGCGGCGCAGTTCGAGAGCACCTTCCTTCCCTTGCAAGGTGGCTGGAGCATGATGGGTGCCAGTGGAAGCAGCTTGCTCACCTGTAGTGCTTGGGACCGGGATCGTATGGGTTGGATGCCTGAAGGTGCAACACATCGGATACGCGCACGTAACACCTTGGGCAACGAGGTGAACGGAGACCTCGATCCACTTGCAGGAGATACCGGGCTCTTCGTCATACGCGATTTCGTTCCCACCGGCGATGCCCTGCGGATCCGCATGCCTTTCATCCCCGAAGACCGCGCGCAACAATGGCTGTGGATCGAGAACCACCAAGGCATGCGGAAGAACGGTAGCCCTACCGACCGCTTCCACTGGGAAGGAGTGAACCCATGCGTGACCGGCATGGTGGAGCCCGGCTTGTTCATGACCATGCAGGTAGGACGCGAGGATCGGGTTGGTGCCAACATCTATGGTGGCGCGGCAGACTACCTGCGCCCTATACCTGCTAACGGCAACTTCGATCTCTACTTACGCGGTGATACGCTCCGCAATAGCTGCCCATTCGGGACCAACTCGCTCTATTTCGTTCGCGACCCATCATTGGCTAACCCGCTCACCGGTTTCCAAGAGCAAGAGCTGCCGGTGTATGACCGCGACGGCAATGGTACCATCCAACGGGGCGAACACTGGGTACCCGGTGTACGCGGCGAACGCGGCAAACGCGACCAGGATTTGATCCTTTTCGGAAGACCGGATCACGCCTTCCGCATGGAGGGTGTGCGCAGCATCGGCATGTGTACGAACCCATCCACAGCGAATATGCTGACCCTTTATAGCACCGGCTCGCGGGAAACGTATGGTCGTAAGGCTCCTAACGTGCGCACCATCCAACTGAACGGCATTCGTGTGGACCTGATCGACATGCGTAACAATGGCGATGCCTTGGTGCGGGTGAGCGTGAATGATACACGCATGGTGAGCGACCAGCGGTGGTGCGCTGACAGCATCGTATTGCCTCCGCTGCGTGGCGTTGATGGTCACTCACTCACCATCGACAGCGGTAGCCGTTTGTTGTTGGACCGCTCGCGAACCCCTACCCGTATGGACAAACCCGATAGCACCAAGGGAGGGCCGTGGTTCAGCGATCCCACCAGCCTTACCATACAGCCCGGCGCTTCTGTTTCAGTGGAAGACAAGGCTACCTTAGAGCTGAAGAACAACAGCACCCTTCACTTGCTGCCCGGCAGTCGCGCGTTGTTCGGCCGCAAGGCGAGCTTGAAGATCGAAAGCGGCTCTACCCTTGTCGTACATGGCGATGCACGACTGGAAGGTCGCGCGAAACATTTCAAGAAAGCGCGTCGCCAAGGGCGGATCGTAGACGCTCAGTAAGCACGTACGTTCTTGCCTTCGCGGTAGTTGATGAAGGCACGGTTCACCACGCGGTTTCCACCCGGTGTGGGGTAATCTCCGGTGAAGTACCAATCGCCTTTGTGATCGGGACAAGCGGCGTGCAACCCTTCGATGCTCTGGAACACGAGCTTCACCTCCACTCCCAGCCCCTCGGGTGTGAGCAGTTCGGCGATCTTGTCGCTGACCTGTTGAGCGCTGAAGGGTTTGTAGATATCCCTCACCACATTCTCCTGTTCGGCTAGTGGCCGGCCCACCATGGCAAGCGCACGATCGTACACATCGTCGATGATGTTCTCCTGCTTGGTCTCCTTCAATAGCGCGATGGCTGCGCGGAACGCCGCCAAGTCGCCCATCTTGGCCATGTCGATGCCGTAACAATCCGGGTAGCGGATCTGCGGCGCACTGCTCACAACCACGATGCGTTTGGGCTCCAGGCGGGCCAGCATCTTGAGGATGCTCTGTTTCAAGGTGGTACCACGCACAATGCTATCGTCGATCACCACCAGGTTATCCAGGCCAGGGCGTACGGTGCCGTAGGTGATGTCGTACACGTGAGCCACGAGGTCATCGCGTGCATCATCGGCGGTGATGAAGGTGCGCAGTTTCGCATCCTTGATCGCTACTTTCTCCAAACGAGGGCGCAGGGAAAGGATGTCGCGCAGCTTTGCAGGATCCGGGTTGGCCCCAAGCTCCAGGATACGACGTTCCTTCACACGGTCCAGTTCATCGTCCATCGCCTTCAGCATGCCGTAGCACGCCACTTCGGCGGTGTTGGGAATGAAGCTGAAAACGGTGTTCTCCAGATCGTGGTCCACCGCCTCCAGAATGGCGGGGCATACCGAGCGGCCGAGGGCGATCCGCTCGCGGTACACATCACGATCGCTGCCCCGACTGAAGTAGATGCGTTCGAAGCTGCACGAACGTTTCTCCAATGGTTCGCGCACCTTCTCTTCGCTGTAGCTGCCATCCTTGCGGATGATGAGCGCATGGCCCGGAGTAAGCTCGTTGACCACTTCGGTATGCAACGCGAAGGCGGTCTGGATGGCCGGTCGTTCGCTGGCCACCACCACCACTTCTTCATCGGCATACCAAAATGCAGGTCTGATCCCCGCCGGATCGCGCAGCACGAAGGCGTCGCCGTGGCCTATCATGCCTGCGAGCGCATATCCGCCATCGAAGTCGAGCGCGCTGTTCACCAGTATCTGGCGCACGTCCATCTTTTCGGCGATCACCTGCGTGATCTGTTTCTCGGTATACCCGAGTTGGCGGTGCAGTTGCGCCAGACGATCGTTCTCCACATCCAGGAAATGGCCGATCTTTTCCAACACCGTCATGGTATCGCTGCGCTCCTTGGGATGCTGGCCGATGGATACGAGCAGTTCGAAGAGCTCGTCCACATTGGTCATGTTGAAGTTGCCCGCCACCACCAGGTTCCGCGTCATCCAATTGTTGAGGCGGCGACGCGGATGGCAATTCTCCTCACCATCCTTGCCGAAGGTGGCGTAACGCAAATGGCCCAGTAACACTTCGCCCATGAAGGGCATGTGCTGCTTGAGGATGTTCGCATCGTCTTTGGCGCCCGGGTCGGTCTTCACCGCATCGTCATAGCCTCGGTGGATGCGTTCGAAGATCTTCTGAATGGCCTGCTTGTCGGTGCTACGGCTGCGGTCTATGTAGTTGCCACCGGGCGCCGGATCGAGCTTGATGGAGCCTACCCCGGCACCATCTTGCCCGCGGTTGTGCTGCTTCTCCATGAGGAGGTACAGCTTATTGAGGCCGTAAAGTGGTGTTCCGTAGCGCTGCTGGTAGTATTCCAGCGGTTTGCGAAGGCGGATCATGGCGATCCCGCATTCGTGCTTGATGGCGTCGCTCAAGGCGTTCGGTGCCTGAAAGCCAGGGTTGAGAGTCGCCGTTCTGGTGACCCCATGCTCTAGGCGCAGCAAAGGTACGGGACCCAGCTCGGCGGTCGATCATCCCACTTGGTCACCTTGGGCGAAAGGGCAAGCAACCTTTGGGCGGTAGGGCTTGTCTTTTCAGGGTAACTTGCCCTGATCCAGGTTCTTCGCCGTGCGCTATTCCGGCCTACTCTTCCTCCTATTCTCTGCGCCATGGGCGTGGGCGGGGTCGCCTGTGACCTCGTTCACCGAGAACAAGGGGCAATGGCCACAGCAGGTGTTGTACCGGGTGCTGCTGCCGAACGGGGCGCTGTTCGTGGAGGAACAAGCATTCACCTACGTGCTGCACAGCGGCGGTGAGGCACACCCCCATGGCACAGAAAGCGCGCAACATGAGCACGAGCCATACCGCGAACACGCCTTCCGGGTGCATTTCGTTGGGGGCCGCGCCACACGCTGGACCGGTGGAGCCAAACAGCCCCACTACGAGAACTACTTCCTCGGCAACGACCCGGCGCACTGGGGTACGGGCTGCGGTGTTTTCGGCGAGGTGGTGCTGAACGAGGTGTGGGCAGGCATAGACCTGCGGCTCGATGGAAGCAGCGGGTTGAAGTACGAATTCATCCTAGCACCGGGCGCAGACCCAGCCATGATCCAGTTGCGGTATGAGGGGCACGAGCGCCTTTCGATCAAGGACGGCAGGTTGGTGGTGGAGACCACGGCGGGCAATGTGATCGAAGAGGCTCCGATCAGCTTCTATGGTGATGATCCACTGCGCTCACCGGTTGAAGCACATTTCGAGGTGCATGGTGATGAACTCGCGTTCCGGTTCCCTGAAGGCGTGGAGCGCTCCCGTCCGTTCGTGATCGACCCCACCATCACCTTTGCCAGCTATAGTGGTAGCACAGCGAACAATTTCGGCTTCACAGCCACCTATGATGATGGCGGACACTTGTACGGTGCAGGCATCGTTTTCCAACAGGGTTATCCCACAACGCTCGGTGCCTTCGACAATACGTTCAATGGTGTGATCGGTGGTAGTACCGCCACCGTGGATGTTGGTGTGTCCAAGTGGAACCCCAACGGGAGCAGCTTGGTATGGAGCACCTACCTCGGAGGTTCGTCCAACGAAGCCCCACATAGCATGGTGGTGAACGAAGATGACGAGCTATACATCTTCGGCCACACCGGCTCGTTCAATTTCCCAACGACACCCGGCTGTTTCAACAACAGCTTCAGCGGTGGCCCTGCACTTACCTACACCATCGGATACGGATTCAACCAGCCGAACGGTACGGATATGTTCGTGACGCATTTCAATGCTAGCGCGACCGCCTTGGTCGGTAGCACCTTGATGGGTGGTACGGAGAACGACGGGATCAACAACGATCCAGCCTTGGCACACAACTACGGCGACTCCTTTCGTGGAGAGATCATCGTGAACGAACAGGGCCAGCCCATCATCGCTTCCACCACATCGAGCCCGAACCTACCAACGACCAACGCCCCACAAGCCAGTTACAACGGAGGCACTCAGGATGGCTTTGTCTTCCGCATGGACGCAACGTTGACCAACCTGCTTTGGGGAACGTATATCGGCGGATCAGGTACCGATGCCGCATACGGTGTGCAAGTGGGCCTTGCTGGTGATGTATTCGTTACCGGTGGCACCACGAGCAGCGACCTGCCCATGTCCGGTTCGCCTTTGCGCAACACGCTGGCCGGTGGAACTGATGGATATGTGATGCGGTATGCCCCGAACGGGACCAGCCTGGCCTCTACTTACATCGGCACTGCGGAATACGATCAATGCTACTTCGTGCAGCTTGATACGGACGATGCCATCTATGTGGTCGGACAAAGTCATGGTCCATACCCGATAAGCCCGGGTCGATACAATGTGCCGGGTAGCTCGCAGTTCATCCACAAGATCAGCCATGAACTCGATGCATCGCTCTGGAGCACCATCTTCGGCAATGGAACGGTGGACCAAGACCTTTCTCCCACCGCTTTCCTGGTAAGCAACTGTGACCAGATCTATTTCAGTGGTTGGGGTGGGAACACGAATGCGTTCGCTGGCAACCTGAACAGCACCTCGAGCGGTATGCCGGTGACCGCGGATGCGTTCCAAGCCACCACCGACGGGAACGACTTCTACCTGATGGTGTTGGACCCGGAGGCTGTCGGGCTGAACTATGCCACCTATTTCGGTGGTAGCGAAAGCTCGGAGCACGTGGATGGAGGCACTAGCCGATTCGATAAAAAGGGGAATATCTACCAAGCGGTGTGTGCAGGCTGCCAGAACAACGATGATTTCCCCACCACGCCGGGTGCTTGGAGCAATAACAATGCATCCACAGGTTGCAACCTGGGTGTGATCAAGTTCAACCTGCTCGCCACGATCGCCATCATCGACATACTTGGGCCCGATACGGTGTGTGCTCCCGCCACGGTCCAGTTCACCAATAGCAGCGTTGGAGGCGATACGTACCTGTGGGACTTCGGTGATGGCAATACCAGCACACTTGCAGCACCATCGCATACCTACACGGAACCGGGTAACTACACGGTGCGGATGCACCTGAGCGATAGTTACGAATGCGCCCTGCCGGATTCTACCATTTTGAGCGTGGTGGTGATCGACGCACCACTAGTGGATGCTGACCCCATTGCCCCGATCTGCCCCGGTAGCAGCGTGCAGGCTTCGGTGAACGAAGGCCTGGCTTGGGCTTGGAGCCCCGCTGCGGGTGTTAGCGACCCTACGGTTCCCGACCCCTTACTATCCCCAACGGAAACGACCGAATACACCGTGGTAGTGACCTTGAACTGCGGCACCGTGACCACATCTGTTCTGGTGGAACTGCTGGAACCAACTGGGTCGGCGGGTCCCGACCGTGCGATCTGTGCGGGCGAGAGCACTGTGTTGGATGGCTCCGGTGGAGGCACCTACGTGTGGGAACCTGCCGCGACCCTGTCCGATGCGACCCTCGAAGATCCGCTCGCCAGCCCATTGGACAGCACCGTATACCACGTAGCCATAACCACAGCAGACGGTTGCTTGGTGCATGATACCGTGGTGGTGGTGGTGGATGCAGGACTACCCATACCCAGCCTGAACGACACCATCATTTGTGAAGGTGGTACGGCAACCTTCAGCGCACCACAAGGGCGGCAATACCTTTGGTTGAACGCGCCCGGACTCCAGGACCTTGAACAGCCTTCACAAGTGGTGTCGCCGCTCAACAGCACGTGGTACCTGGTTGATGTCACGAACCTCTGCGGAACCATCCGCGATTCGATCCATGTAGAGATACGCGTGCCCTTCTCTGAAGCCTGGCCGGACTCCATCGTATGCCGCGGGAAAGACGTGCCCTTGTTCGCTACACCGGGTGCCTCCCACCTCTGGAGCCCGAGCACCGGCCTCTCCGTCAACAACATCGCCAACCCAACCGCTACGGTGAACGCACCGATCACCTACACCGTGTTGGTGACCGATGATGTCGGATGCCTTTCTTCTGCACAGGTATCCTTGGATATACATCCTATCAACCCTGTCATCGCCTTCTGGGATGCGGTGATCGACCTGGGACAAACGGTCCAGTTGTTCGCTGAAGGTAATGGCACGTTCTCCTGGTCGCCCGGAACCACCCTGAACGACAGCACCTCCGCTTCACCCATCGCAGAGCCAGATGTAACCACCACCTACACCGTTTCCATGACCGATGCGAACGGCTGCATCACCACCGACGGCGTCACCATCATCATTCCCGGAAGCCTCTTCATCCCGAACACCTTCACCCCCAACGGCGATAGCTACAACGACTTCTTCGGTGCGTGGGGTGTGGATATCGTGGAGATCGAACTGGATGTGTTCGACCGCTGGGGAAAATTGATCTGGAGCGCCACGAACATGAACACCCGCTGGGATGGCACCTATGGTGGCCAGGATGCACCCATCGATACCTACGTGTGGAAGGTGCGTGCCAAGGAGATAGCCGGTGGTGAGTTCCACCGGATCGGGCATGTGACGTTGGTGCGGTGAGGAAGTCGTTGACCCCTCAACCCTTCGCGAACCGATCCCCCTTCATCGCCAGCCACTCCAGTGCTGCGCCACCTAAGAGCAGCTCCTTGGTGCGCGCATCGTAGGGCATGCTGTTGATCAGCTCACCGGGCACGAGTTCACCCAAGGGGAACGGATAATCGGTGCCCATGGCCACGCGGTCGGCGCCCATTTGATCGACCACCAATTTGAGCATGGCGGGATCGTGTACCAAGGCATCGATCCAAAAACGACCCAGGTACTCGCGCGGGTTAACGGCATTGTCCACCGCACAGAGATCGGGGCGCATGATGAAGCCATGCTCGATGCGGCCGATGGTGGCGGGGAACGAACCACCACCATGGGCGAAGGCCACACGCAGGCGCGGTAGGCGTTCCATAAGGCCGCTGAAGATCATGGAGGTGATGGCGGTGGCGGTTTCCACCGGCATACCCACGAGCCAGGGCATCCAGTATTTATCGAAACGGTCGGCACCCATCATATCCCACGGGTGTACGAAAACGGCCATGTCCAGCTCTTCGAAGGCTTGGAAGATGGAGAAGAGCCGTGGCTCGCCGAGGTTGATGCCGTTGATGTGCGTGCCGATCTGGATGCCAGCCAGGCCGATGCGTTTACAACGCTCCAGCTCCTGTATGGCGAGCTCCGGTTCTTGCATGGGTAGTGTGCCCAGACCAACGAAGCGCGTTGGCCAGCGATCCACGATGCCCGCGATGTGGTCGTTGAGGAACATCGAAAGGTCCAGCGTGTCGTGCGGCTTGGCCCAATAACTGAACATCACGGGCACGGTGCTGAGCACCTGCACGTGTACGTGGTGCGTGTCGCATTCGCCGATACGTACCTGCGGATCCCAGCAGTTGGCCTGCACCTCGCGGAAGAACTTGTCGTCCATCATCATACGGGCGCAACCCGGCTTGTGATGGTCCAAGTGGATGAAACCGCGGTAGCCGTAGCGCCGACCGAAATCGGGGATGTGCTCCGGCAGGATGTGCGTATGGATGTCTATCGTCAGCGGCGCAGCCATGGTCCTCCTCAGACGAAACGCGGGTCCACCTCCATCACATGACCACAACGGCTACAGGTGCGCTTGGCCTCATCACCATAGAATTCGCGGAAGCGTGGAATGAAGTCCTTCTCGATGTTGTGCAGGACGAAGCGGTACTCGTGCAGCAGATTGTTGCATTGCTCGCAGTACCACTGCAGGCCGTCCTGCATGTCGCGGTCGTCGCGTTTCACCTCGATCACCAGACCCACGGTATTGGCACCCCGACGAGGCTGATGCGGCACGTTGGCTGGTAGCAGGAACATCTCCCCTTCCTTGATGGGGATGGTAACGGCCTTGCCATCTTCCTGGATTCCGACCTCGATATCCCCTTCCAGCTGGAAGAAAAGCTCTTCGGTCTCGTTGAAGTGATAGTCTTTGCGTGCGTTAGGGCCACCCACGATCATCACGATGTAGTCGCCCGCATCGTGGTACAGGTTCTTATTCCCGACGGGCGGCTTCAGCAGGTCGCGGTTGTCGGCGATCCACTGTTTCAGGTTGAACGGTCTGCGGATGGCCATGGCGCTTGGTGTTGCGCCACGAAGTTAGGACTCCCGCACCTTCGGCGGCTCAGTGTTTTCCCGCACGCCCGGACATCAGAAGCAGCGCGCCGTTGGTACGCATCATGTCCGCGGTGTACTCGTGGTCCTGCACGAAGGCTTTGTAGCCCCGGTGATAGCGTATGATGGCGAAGGGGAAATCGAGGTCGTCGGTATCCGCTCCTTCGTACTTGGAAGCAGGCAGCATGCTCATGGCCATGTCGATGGGTGCGATGTCCACCAGGTCCTTGGGCAGGTTGCCGCGCGTATCCACCAACACACGTTTGGGCAGGTATCCTTCTTTGCTGAAGACGATGGCGTACTCTTCCTGTAGGCCCAGTTCCATGCCGAAGCGACCGCTGCGATCGGTGACCTGTTCACCCAGCACTTCATTGCCTTTATAGATGGTGACCTTGCAGCCTTCCATCTTCTTATCGGCTTCCATCACACGGCCTGAAATGGGCAGGGTGAGCACGAGGTCTTGTGCGGCGAGCGAGTGGTACGTGAACGATGTGGATAGTCCGATCAGGACCGTTGCGTGGGAGAGGCGCATGACGGGCGGTTTGCCCGTCATACGGCCGCAATAATTGGATGGTTACGTTGAGCTTACTCCACCACCATACGCATGGTGGATACCTCACCCTGGGCTAGCGCGCGGAGCAGGTAGATGCCTTTGCCGGTGTTGGCTGGCAGTTCCATCGCAACCATGGTATTGGTTTGCACAGCCGTTCGTTGCTCCGCCACCAGGCGGCCATCGGCGCTGATCACTTGTAGGGTCACCGGACCTTCCATGCCCACAAGTTCGACCTGGAAACGGCCATTGTTCGGGTTCGGATAGATGGACCAAGATGCAGCACCACGTTCGTTGATGCTATTGCAGATCTCCACGGTAACCGGTGCGCCGGTCAGGTCCAGCGCGGCACATACGGTGCCACCACCCTGCAACAGTTGAGCATTCACCTCAGTAGCGGGGGTCACGCCCAAGGTGACCTGTCCCAGATCCAAGGTAGCCGGATCGTAGACCAAGGTGTGGATGATGTACTGGCCAATGCTATTCACCACGAACGCTGGCGTAAGAGCGCCTTGGCGGATGACCAGATCCTGCGCGGTAGTAAGCAGGTAGAGCACCTCGAAGCCGTCTGGAACGATCATGGTCGCATCGGCTGTGGCATCCAAGGTAGCTGTACCCAGCAGACAGATCGTGCTGCTATTGGCATCCAGACCACCGGCATTGGCGGCGCAGGGCAGGCACTCATCCACTACGGTGGTGGCTCCTACAAGATCAAGGCCAGCACATACAAGGCCGCCGCCCTGCACGAGCTGTGCATTAACCGAAGCAGCGGTGGTGGAGCCGAAGACGAGTCCATTGAGGTCCAAGGTGGTGTCGTCGTATACCAACGTATGTATGGTATAAGAACCGGCGGCTGTAACGATGAAGGAAGGTGTAAATGCACCTTGAACGATGACCTGATCAACACCTGAGGTGAGGAGGTAGAGCACTAGGAACCCTTCAGGTACGACCGCATCCCCGGTGGGTGTGGCACTGATGGTGGCCTGGCCGTCGATCAAGCAAACCGATGCTGCGCTGGTGGTGAGAGTTCCCGCGCTCTCCTCACAATCGATGGTGAAGACCGTTTCCAAGCAGACGAAGAAGCCGGTGGTCACCGGGCTACCGGAATACCAATCGCTCACGCGGATGTAGTAGGTATCACCGATCGTGAGACCCGTCAATTCCGCCACGGTCTGCACACCGAAGTTGGATCCGATGGCACAAGCGATGCTCGTAAGTGAACCACAGGCACCACTGAAGACCTGCACGTGGGCGTTGAACTGTGCGCTTGGTGCCACGGTAAGCTCATAGGCTGAGCTCGTAGCCTCGAAGGAATACCACACGCCATCGGCCACATCGCCGTTGCCGCACCCGATTCCAGTGTTACCAGCCGCCGTAGCGAAGGCCACGTTGCCCGAAACCGGTGTGCATTCTGCTGCCGAAGGCAAGGGAATGGCCCCTGCGCAAACCGCGTTCACCGGAGGTGTGGCGGTACATGCTGTTGCGGTGAAGGTGATGGTATACGGGCCAGTGGAACCCGCGCCCTGTTGCACGGGGTAGTAATAGGTACCGGCAGGCAGGTTGGGGAAAAGGATGGTATAGTTACCATCACCACAGTCGTCGCCATCGATGTTTCCTGGCGTATTGAAAACGAAATTGGTAAGCGGACAACCCACCGCCAAGGTGATCAACGCACCGGTGAAAGCTGGTGTAGTGCCGCAATATGCTACTGCGATATCCGCGCATTCCGTGGTGGTAAAGGCCTCCCACACCACCGGAACACCGAACACCGGATCCAGTGCAGCACCCGTATTGTCGCCATTCACGGAGACGGGGGTACCAACGGAAAGCGGATTCACCACAACCCCGCTACAAGTCGCATTGGGAGCGGCTCCACCTTGGGCCTGCTCAACTACCGGACCTACTCCCACACCTGCCTGAAGGTGATCAAGAGGCGCCGCTGGCCCGGACTGGGCAACAACGCTTTGGTGGGTACCGATGGCCATGGCCACCAGGAATGGCAGGGTCTTGATGATCGCTGTGTATCGCTCTTTCATGTGGGTAGTCGCTATGCGGGATCGTTGGAGAGGGAACAAAGATGTGCGGAGCGCTCATCGCCGCTTGGGTGGTGGGTCGTCGTTTATCCACACCCAGGTAGGGATCAACAAAGGCACCACACGTTCGACCCACCAAAAAGCCGAGGCGGTTCCGTTGAAGGACCACCTCGGCTCTGAAACCGTGTTGATCCTATCGGACCACCATCCGTTGGGTGGAAAGTATGCTGCCTCCCGCCGAGATCCGCACCATGTACAAGCCGGGTGCAGCCTTCGTGGAAAGGTCCACTTGGACAAGCGCTCCCTCGTGCCCCACCACGTTCTGGGAGTGTACCAGGCGCCCATCAAGCCCTGCGACTTCAATGGTCATCGAACCGCTAAGAACAGGTCCAGCGATGTTGAAAAGGCCTTCGTTCGGGCTTGGGAAGATGGACCAGCTGTTCATGGCCCGTTCCTCCAGAACACTGCATATCTCCACGCGTACATCAACTGCGTTGGATGCGAAGGCGATGCATTGGCCTGTACCGCTAATGTCCATGAGCGCCTCGCCGAACGAGGCGCCGATCAGATCACCATCGTGCGAGATACCATGCACCAAGTAGGAACCCAGCGGAAGTGCATTGAGGTCAAGCGCGCTTCCAGCGATCACAGCCACGATCACGCTATCCGTGTCGGTGACCACGTAAGTATAGTCGACCGGGGCGCCGCTGGTGGTCGTGAATGTGATCACATCGGGATCGATATCCTGGCAGATACCCAAGAAGGTATCCCCTTGTGTGGTACTCACCGAACCACCGTTGCAGACGTTGGACTCCACCGCTCCAGCGATACACATGTTGAATTGTCCAGGCAAGCCCACATCCACATTGGAGAAGACACGCACAAGCAGAGTCGTGTTCACGGGTACATCCAGATCCACCGGTACTGCCGGTTGGAGTTCGCAGAGTAGTTCGGTACCATCGCATGCGTTCTGCACGGAAAGGCCCCAGGAGGTCATCGTACCCGGATCCAGAATAAAGGTGATGCCCGTATTCTGGCCCGTATTGAACATGTACCACACATCCGCGTAGGTAGCATCAGGATCGCCACAACTGGGCGCCAAAGCCGTGCCTTGGGTGGCATAGGTATTATCGCCACTGATCTGGTTCACTCCGCAGTTCTCGACCAGTTGTACCTGGGCGAATTCCGGGCTACCGCAATCATCGTTCGCTGGCCGACAATCCCGTACGAAAACCGCTGCACCTGCCATGTCCAACAAGCCGCAGACATCACCGCCACCTTGCACGAGCAGGGCTTCCAAAGAGCTTAGGGAGGCGCCTTCTACAAGGGCGGAGGAAAGGTCGAGGGTGAGGCTATCGTAGATCAACTGATGTACGTAGTGCGCACCAAGTGAAGTAAGTGCGACCGTGTTAACCGATGTGGTGTCGATGATGACCCCATCGCCGGTGGTGATGAGGTAGAGCACCGTGTTTCCTTCGGGCACATCGGCATCATTCAAGCTCCAAGTGAAAGCGGCACCGGCAGGAACGTGGCAAAGCGTGTCGTTGATGAACTCCACTGTGCCGAAAGCACCCGGGCAGCAGCGTACCACTTGCACGGCCACACCAACGAAGTCCACATCACCACAAAGCGCACCGTTTCCGCTGATGAACGCACCGGTGACCTCATCGACAGTGGTGGTATCGAGGTTGATCGAGCTCAACGAGAACGTAAGGGTGTCGTAAACGATGGTGTGGATGGTATAGTAGCCGAGGGTGTCCACAGCGAATTCGGGTGTGGCCGAGGTGTCCAGAATGGCCCCATTCGGCATGCTCGCCAGCAGGTAGCGCACAGTGTACCCCGCTGGAACGGTGGAGTTTCCGGGCACCATAGCGATGCTTACCTCCGGTTCTTCCCAACATACTTCCGCCATCACAGGTACACCCGAAGCGGCATTGGCCAGGCAGCAATTCTCCACGGTGAACCCGGCACCGGTGATGTCCAAACTGGCGCAAATGTCACCACCGCCTTGCACGAACAGTTCATTCAAAGATCCTACCGTTGAACCACCAATGACGATATCATCGGGATCGAAGGTGGTGGGGTCGAACACTAAAGTGCGGATGGAGAAGCTCCCTACGAACGGAGCGTTGAAGGTGGGCTGGTCGTTGATGGCGAGCACCACTTCGGACGAGTTCACGAGCAAGAAGATGGTCTCGAACCCTTCGGGAACGATGGAGGTACCCGATGGCGTGGCCATGATCATGGTGGATGGACCTGTGTAACACACATTGGCGGCATCGGGAATGACGTTGCCTGCCGCGGCTTCACAATCGGTGTTCGCCACAGCCACCACACAAATGTCGAAGGTGCTCGTGCGCGGCACACCGGCATACCAATCCGCCACACGCAAGTAGTAGGTGTTGCCCACCACCAGACCCGTGGCGGAAAGCGTGGTGCTGGTGCCGAAGTTCTGGCCAATGGCACAGGCCAGAAGCAGCTGGCTTTCACACTCGCCCCGGAACAAGCTGAGGTGTACATTGAACTCCGCACTCGGCTGCACGGTTATCTCGTACGAAGAGCTGACTGCTTGGAAGGAGTACCAAACACCGTCGGACACATCCCCATTGCCACAGGCCGTGCCGGTCACACCGGCCGCCGTAGCATGTTCCACCGTGCCACTCACGAAGGTGCACTCTTCATTTGAGTCCAACGGCTGTGCGTCGGAACAAAGCGCATTCGCCGGCGGTGTCACCGAACACGGAGTGGCGTTGAACACGAGTGTATAATCGCCACTGCTACCAGGTGCTTCCAAAACAGGGTAGTAGTACGTTCCTGCAGGTAGGCCGTAGAACCGGATCCCGAAGTTGCCATCGCCGCAGATATTGGGGACGATGTTCGACGCCGAGTTGAAGACCAGATTGGTGATCGGGCAACCGGTGACCAAGTATACAAGACCACCGAAGAAAACCGGACTGGTACCGCAATAGCTCACAGTGACATCAGCGCAGGAGTCGATGGAGAATCCTTCCCACACCAAGTTGGCTACGAATACGGGATCGGTAGGTGCGTTCTGGTTGTTGCCAGACACCGAGACCGGCGTGTTCATGGGAACGGGTGTAACGGTAGCACCGCTGCAGGCGCCGTTCGGAGGCACACTACCCAGGAACATCGGAGACACAAGATCATCGATATCCGATCGGAAATCCGACTGGGATCGACCTACGACCATCGACAAGATGGCTACCACGACCACAAATGGGCGCAGCGTGCTGAATTGGTTCACCGGCATGATAGAGCTTGGAGCGATTAAGACGGTACAAAGTTCCGAGGTCACGCAGGCGATGTCACGTCTTGGAAAGCGCCCGATGTCAACAATCGGCGCTGAAAACGCCTCGATCACACGCCTATTCTGGTATTGCTGAGGATGTGAAAGATTGTTATAGAACGGGGGCTGGGCAAGTGCGATGGACCATAAGGCGGCTTGTTGGGGGTCACATTGTTACGATGGTACTGATCATTGCAGTTCGTTCGGGCTTGAAAAAACAAAGCGTCGGCTTTGCAGCCGACGCTTTGTTGAAGTTGAAGATGAGGCTTACTCGATCACAAGACGCTGCTCGGTACGGTTACCGTTAGCGGTGATGCGAACGGTGTAGGCGCCAGGAGCCAAGGCCTGAACATCGAGTTGGTGTTTGCCATTG
Organism: Bacteroidota bacterium; assembly: GCA_023428865.1. Lineage (GTDB taxonomy): Bacteria > Bacteroidota > Bacteroidia > Flavobacteriales_F > PHOS-HE28 > PHOS-HE28. The sequence continues at coordinate 20,177 of JAEYWT010000250.1, forward strand.
CTCACGAGCATGCCACGCTGGCCCATTGCACGACGACCGGCTACATCGAACAGTTCGATCTCGCCCATGGTGGTCTCGCCCAGGTAGTTGATCGTTACCGTGTTCTTGGCTGGGTTCGGGAAGAGTGCCCATTCGCGCTCAGCCGCTTGCTCATTGATACCGATGCTGATGCCGGCTCCTTCAACCACGCAAACACCCACATCGCCAGGAATGGCCGCAGGAGCGAACCAGTGGTAGGTGCGGAAGTAGTAGGTGGTGCCTACCGTGAGACCACTGAGTTCAAGGGTTTCAGCCTCTGCACCCAAGGCGGCATCCGCACAGCCAAGTGAATTTCCACCGCAAGCATCGAAGGCTTCGAGAACAGCATCATAGATCGTATTCTCTGCACCGGAACCTGCTGCGCCGATCACACCAATGGTCATGTCCGCGTTGGTAGCAGTGAAGGAGAACCAGATATCGTCGTTGGCGTTGCCCGTGAACCCACCGCAGGTGATGCCTGGCAGGGATTCGGTAGCACCGGTTGAGCTATAGTACAGCGGATTGCAGAAGCTTCCGATGGCTACAGGGATGGCTCCGCTGCAGTTGTCGTTCGCAGGAGCGGCGAGGCTGTAAACGCAGGTGGTGAACGAGTAGTTCGTAGGTGCTGCACCGTAGGCCCAGTAGTACACACGGTAGAAGTAGGTATTGCCCACAGTGGTCGCGAGCTGGCCGATCTCACCCGTTCCTGCGGGGAAGTTCGCATCAGCACAGCCCAATGGAGCGAGATCCGAGCAGGAGCCCTCGAACACTTCGATGATCGGGTCGATACCCAAGGTATCCGGATCCGCGTCGCTGGCACCACCCATCACTTCGATGGTGGTGACCGCAGCCGTAGCGGTGAATCGGAACCAAACATCATTGGCTGTGGTTGATGTGAAACCACTGCAGGTGGATGGGTCGAGCGACTGAGTGGCGCCGTCCAAGGAAGCGGTCACCATTTGGCAGTTTCCGTTCACGGTCATGTTGATCGCGCCCGCACATTCGTCATTGGCAGGCCCTCCTCCGCGGAGGTTCGTGACCCAATCCGTGTTGCGGTGCATTCCCTTGAACTCAGCAGCCGGTGTAGGCACTCCGTTCGGGGTTTTGGTCGATTGAGCGTCGGCGCTCGTTGTGAGCAACATGCCCACTGCAGATAGAATGTACAGGTGTTTCATGCGGTTCTGGTAAGGCCAAATGGACCTTTCTGCCCCAAACATAGCCATTCGTGGACAGATCTTCGCATATGTAGGACCATAGCGGCATTGCGCTTACGGTGTTCTCCGACCCATGGCCATGGAAAGCAAGCATGTGGGTCACCGGCTTCCCGACCGAGGACGAACCGTTAGGCTCTGCCTTCA
>JAEYWT010000391.1 GCA_023428865.1 Bacteroidota bacterium
CCCGTAATTCCTTCAACAGTTCATCGGTTGTGCTTTCCATGGCTGGTACACGGAAGCGCTCTTCGATATAGCTGCGCAGCAGATCGGTCAGTCGCGAATGGTAGCTTTTATGATCACCCTGCTGCCAAACACGGTCCTTCTCCAAGGCGGCAAGTCCGGCAAGTATCCTATCCTTCAGTGGAACGGATACCTCTACAACAGTATCCGATGCCTTCGGCCGTTTACGTTGTAGCGCAACGATCAGCGCACCGAGCAACAAGCTGCCGAGCACACCAAGGCCGATCCATACGAGGTTCTCATGGAACCAATAAGCAAGGCTGAATTGTCCTTCGTGGATCGGTTTGATATCCCGCGGTCTACCACTGGGGTCAACGGGCACGGAATGTACTTCGAGCAGCAGCGCCTTGGTGGCCATCGGCTCGCCTTGCACAATGAACTGGAATGGTGGAATGGCCCAAAAGCCGCTGTCGAACGCGGTGATGGTCAAGGTGCGTACCTGTCTTAGTATGCCACCATTATTCGTCACCGTGTCCACCACACCGGCATCCACCATCTCGATCCGCGCGGTGATCGTATCGGCCAATTGGGGCCATATCACGGAACTGTTCGCCGGGTAGGATACCTCCAGCTCGAGCCGTGCAGGTTCGCCGATGCGGATCTGGGCAGGTTCCAAACGAGCGTCCACGTGGCTGGTGCCCGGTTGCGCCCACGCGAATACCGGAAGCAGCAGCGCTATGTAGAGCAGCCACCTCATCGCACTTCGCGTTTTTTGAGCAATTGCATCAACGGGCGCACGTATCCTTCCTGCGTGCTGATGGTGGCATGGTCAACGCCCGAACGCCGCAGGATCTCGCGGGTTCGGTTCTGGTGTTTCAAGGCAGCTGCGCGGAACGCATTACGGATACTTCGGCTGCTGGTGTTCACCCAGCGCGAGTCGCCGGTCTCGGGATCCACGAACTGCACCAGGCCCATGCTGGGTAACTCACTTTCACGCGGGTCGGTGGTCCGCAACACCACCAGATCATGACGGCGGTTCGCGATCTTCAACGCTGGCTCGTAGTCCTCATCCATCATGTCGCTCAAGAGGAAGGCGATGCTTCGTTTCTTGATCACACTGTTGAGGTAGCGCAGTGCCGCGGTGATGTCCGTGCCCCGGCTCTGTGGTCGGAATTCCAACAGTTCGCGCACCAGGCGAAGGATGTGCGTGCGGCCTTTCTTCGGTGGAATGAACTTCTCCACGGTATCGGTGAAGAGGATCAGCCCCACCTTGTCGTTGTTCTTGATGGCACTGAAGGCGATGGTGGCGCACGCTTCGGTGATCAACTCACGCTTCAGTTGATCGGTGGTGCCGAATTCTCCCGAACCACTCAGATCGGCCACAAGCATAACGGTGAGCTCCCGTTCCTCCTCGAACACCTTCACGAAGGGATGTCCGAACCGCGCCGTCACGTTCCAATCGATGGTTCGTACCTCATCGCCCGGCGCATATTCGCGCACCTCGCTGAAGGTCATACCACGCCCTTTGAACGCACTGTGATACTCGCCCGAAAAGATGTGCTCGCTCAAGCCGCGTGTCTTCAGCTCGATCAAGCGCACCTTCTTCAGGAGCTCCTTGGTATGTTGGGCGGTGTTCAATTCAGGTGATGGTTCGTAGTTGTCCGTTCGCAGGGCGTTCACAGCGCACTGCGAACTGCTAACTAGCAACTATTCCTCAACTCTCAAGGCACTTCGACCGTATTCAGCACACGATCGATGATCTCGTTCACCGTGATGTTCTCGGCTTCCGCTTCGTAGGTAAGACCTATGCGGTGGCGAAGGATATCGGGGCACACGGCGCGCACATCCTCGGGTATCACGTAACCACGGCGCTTGGTGAAGGCGAATGCTTTCGCGGCCAGGGCCATGTTGATGCTGGCACGTGGGCTTCCACCGAATCCGATCATGCTGGTCAGATCGGTGAGCTTGTATTGATCGGGCTTGCGCGTGGCGTACACGATGTCCACGATGTACTGCTCGATCTTCTCATCCATGTATACCTCGCGCACGAGCTTGCGGGCATTCAGGATCTCCTCGGGTCGCACCACTTTCTGTGGCTCCGGATTGCCGCCTGGCCGCACGTTCTGGCGGATGATGAGCTTTTCCTCTTCCTTGCGCGGGTAGTCCAGGACCACCTTCAGCATGAAGCGGTCGGTCTGTGCCTCGGGTAGCGGATAGGTGCCTTCCTGCTCGATCGGGTTCATGGTGGCGAGTACGAGGAAGGGCTGGGGCAGGGGATAGGTGTTGGCACCAATGGTGACCTGCCGCTCCTGCATGGCTTCGAGCAAGGCGCTTTGCACTTTGGCTGGCGCCCGGTTGATCTCATCGGCCAAGATGAAATTGCTGAAGATCGGTCCCTTGCGCACGGTGAACTCTTCGTTGCGCTGGCTGTAGATCATGGTGCCGATCAAGTCGGCGGGCAACAGATCAGGCGTGAATTGGATCCTGCTGAAACCCACATCAACGGTCTGCGCCAGCGCTTTGATGGCCATGGTCTTGGCCAAACCCGGCACGCCTTCCAGCAGGATGTGGCCATCGGCAAGTAGGGCCACCAGCAGCTTCTGCACCATATCCTTCTGGCCCACGATCACCTTGCCCATCTCCTGGTCGATGAGGTCTACGAAGGCACTCGCATGTTGGATGCGTTCGTTCAGCGCCCGGATGCTGTCCGAGGTAACAGGTTGTGCGGTATTGGTAATGATATCGTCCATGGGTTATTGCGAAGAGTTGGCTGGGATCGTTCAGGTGCTAGCGGCCTACGGCCGTAAGTTGTACAAAGGTGTCGGGGCTGTCCGTGGCCTTCCAATGTCAGTGAGTTAAAGAACGTTAACCAAGGTTGAAGTAGGGGCATTGCCGTAGCCTTCAACACAGCGTTCTGTCCAGGGCACAAGCTGTCCAATACTACCTTCGGGCCTATGGATACCACCACCCAAGCTCTTTCGCTGGCCGAAGCCACCGAACATGTCCGCGCCTTCCACGATGCCTTCGGTATACCCAATGCCAGCGCACCGAAGGGCGACATCGGCGACCGCGATGCCCTGCTGCGCTACAAGCTGATCCGCGAGGAGAACGAGGAGTACCTCGAAGCGGCGCTGAAAGGCGATCTGGTGGAAGTGGCCGATGCCTTGGGCGATATCCTGTACATCCTCTGCGGCACCCTGCTGAAGCACGGTCTCGAACACAAGATCGACGAGGTGTTCCGCGAGATCCAGCGCAGCAACATGAGCAAACTGGGCGCGGATGGAAAGCCGATCTACCGTGAGGATGGCAAGGTGATGAAGGGCCCCAACTACTTCAAGCCGGATATCGCTTCCATCCTGGACCGATGAATTTACCACATCTGCTGGCGAAAGCACGGATGTCCGGAGCATGGCGCTGGCGTTTGAATTTCCTGCTCCCTTGGGCCATCCCGTTCAATAAGCCACATGGGTTCAAGGTGGTGCCGCTGCTCGCTGGTGGCATCAGTGTACGGATCCCATATCGGCGGGTGAACCGCAATCACATCAAGGGGATCCACGCCTGTGCCATCGCCACGGCGAGTGAAATGTGCAGTGGCTTATCTGTCATGGAGAAGCTGGACCCGAAACGGTACCGCTTGATCATGCGTACGCTGCACATGGCCTACCACTACCAAGCCAAACAACCCGCTTGGGCGAAGTGTGTGCCCACCGCGGAAGAGATAAACCAGCGCGTGATCATGCCCCTGGCCACAAA
>JAEYWT010000063.1 GCA_023428865.1 Bacteroidota bacterium
GTGCAGGAATGGCCTTCAAGGTGATGGCAGCGTTCTTGAAGAAGGGTGCGTTCATTTCCCCACTGAATTTCGCACCACTGACCATCACTTCACCTTGACCGACGATCTGCATGTTCACCATAGCCCCGTCTTCCACAGCGAATAGGTCCATGATGTGCTGTCGGTAATGGGCAGGGCGGTCCTGAAGGAAGGTGTTGATCTGATCGATGTTCGATTGCCAGATGGGCATGGATGGCGGTGAACTCCAGCGACCGATGTGTCGTGGCATCTGGGGTAGGAACAAGTTCTTCAGGCTGTCGACAGCTGCTGTTGTCACCGAAGGGTTGAAGATGGTGTTGGTGTATGCAGCGGATCGTTGGATGAACTCATCGCGGAAGGTCTCGTTCTGTAGAAGGCGGTTGAATAGCACGGTGGACCATTCTGGAAGCTCGTCCGAAAAGCCAGCAAGTTTGGCGATCGTGTTCTCTTCCACGGGATCGCCGCCGAGCTGGCCAAAGGCATGCTCCAGATCCGTAGCGATCCAACGCCATTTCTGATCGCCCGTAGCATCGCGGTTTCGCCAGTACCGGTTGTTGAGGTCGCCGATCTGGTAGCCGATGAATGCACGAAGGATGAGGACGTTCAACAGTTCGTCGATGTCCACTTGTGCCGCGACCGTCTCATGATTCGCCGGGTCGGAGAGGTCGTTGTTGGCAACGAAGTCAAGTAGTTCGCGGTAGGCGTGTTGATCACCGGAAACAATGTGGAGGCTGTCCTCGAGATAGTCCAGGTTGTCCGCGTTCAACTCGTGGTTGCTAGCGATGTACCGTTCATCAAGCCGCTCGCGTAGCTCATGTATCCCATTGTATTGTCCATTGATGAACACCAGGCAGGGTCTGTAGTCCTGGTAGTCCAGGTCTATCTTTCCTTTCACGAGGCTCGTGCCTAGTCCATCGCGGAAGAAGGCGGTGTTGTAGTCATTGCCGCCATTGCGCAGTTGGATGGAGGTATATCTCGTGATGGGTTTGTCGGGGAATAGTGGATACGACAGCACTTCTGTACCATACTTCTCCTTGGATCGCACCGAAAGAGGCCGCTGGGGCAGGTTGTAGATCGAGCTCCCGAAAACACGAAGGCCAATGCCAGCGGTGAACGCAGGGGTTTGCTCTCCTTGCTCGAAGTAGGTGATCGTGGCTGGTACCTCTCGGTCTTTGATGGCGTTCTGTATGATCCCGAAATCGACATCGTACAGGCTGGTGGAGTTGGCACTGATGGAAATGATCGGGAATTGGCTGTTCTCGTTGATGAGGTAGGTTCCGGTCACCACTTTGCTCGGCATCTTTCCTGGGACATAGACCCGCGCTTTGATAGCGAGGCTCAGGTTCAGCGGTATGCTGGTGGAGTATATGGGTGAGTTACCGTTGGGGTTCGAGCCATCGTAGGTGTATCGGATGGTGGCGTTCGTTTCCACCGTGGTCAACTGCAGGTTCTGCTCACTGGGGTAAATGCCTTCGGGTAAGGAGAACGTTGGATCACTCGCGGCTTCCAATAACACGGATCCATAGGGTGAATTCGCGAACCCCGGTGTTGGTTCACTGAAGTATTGCCACTGGGCCGGGTTGGTGGGGTCGATCCCCATGGACACATCGTCCGTCTGAACACCGAACGAGAACTCGTCAACCATATTTCCAGCACCATCGAACAAGCCGACGTATTCCCCATCCCCGCTCAACTTGAAGTCGGTGTGCATGGAGGTCATGGTGGCGACGATGTTCTTGTAGGCAACGAACGCCGTATCGCCGGGTCGTTTGTCGCGGCCATCGGCCCAGATCAACACATGCTGGCCGGGTGCCAGGATGATGGATGGCAGAGCCCATGCGTTCGCTCCATCCTGACGATCAGAGAGCCGAAGGCCCGCGAGTGTGGCGAGTTCGGTGGATGTGTTACGCAACTCTACGAAGTCCGGGAATTCGCCGAAGTCCGGGTCGTGGATGGTTGTGCTGTTTCCCGCCAGGATCTCATTGATGCGGATCTGTCCATGAACGATGGACAGGGCGAAAAGTCCTAGTGATAACAGGATGTACTTCGCACAAGAGCGCATCGCTCCTAGAACCCGATCCACCACATTCATCTTCCTGCAAAGTGCCATGTCAGTGTTTCACGAATTTCAAGGTGTTGCTGGCCGCGCCCGTCTGTATGGTGATGTAGTAGGGACCAGGGGGCAGGTCGTTCAAGCTTTTCTCGATCAGGCTTGTTCCCGCCGCGTGCGAGCTTTCGTGCACCAACCGACCATCCAAGGAGTGGATGCGCAGGGTGAGCCCTAGACGTTGCACCGGATCAACCTGGAGCATGATCAAATCGGCGGCAGGGTTGGGCCAGAGACGAATAGAAGTAGTGGAAGCGCGATCGATGGAACCGGTGGGTGTTCCCACATCGAAGGCGGCTAGATAACCCATCGGTTTTCGACCATACCGCTCGGGGAAGAGATGTACGTAAAAGGATTCGAGGGTACTCGTGTTGTTCAGCTCCTGTGTCCCGAATATCAATGGGTCTGATTCGAACTCGCCAGCGAGATAGAACCGATCATTTCCCAAAGCCAGGATGCTTGTCGCTCGATCCGAATGGATGCCTCCGAACGACTTGCCCCAGACCTCATCACCCTCCGTGTTGTACTTGGCCACGAAGATCTGTGGATAGTAGTAGTTGATGTGATACGGATTCGGGAGTGTGTCGTTCGCGAAGAAGAGTGTATCACTGAAGAAGGAGCCTGTCACGTAAACGTTCTCATCTGGGTCAATGGTCAGCGCCGTTGCGATGTCCAGGCTTTGAGAGGGCGTTTCCCCACCGAATTGGCGCGTCCATACCGGTTCGAGATCGCTGGCATATTTGATCACGTGCACCTTGGAATCTGCCAGCGGCCAACCCCAGCCGATGTCCCATTCTTGCCTTTCCGCACACGCGTACAAGTTCTCGCCCTGCCACTGCAATTCGTTCATATTGTAGTATGTGTTGGTCAGAAGGTGGTCCAAGAATTCGCCTTCGGGGCTGTAGGTGATGATGAACGCAGAGTATCCGTCGATACTGGAAAGCGTGGTTCCACCGAAATCGAGGTGTCCATACATGCCACCGCTCAGGTAGACGTTCTGTTCTCCATCCATCGCCATGGAGGTGTACTTCGGCTGTCCCGCTTGCGCCTCACCGGTGCGCTCCCAGATCAAGCTGCCACTTGGTGAATATTTCCTTAGAAAGACATGGATGGTGGTCAGTGTGAATTTGTTTGTCACTTGACCGGAAACATACGTATTGCCCAAGGGGTCCATCTTCACGCTCACCACTTCTTCGATCTCGGTGCCGCCGATCTGCCGCACCCAAGCGATGGTCCGATCCGCATTGAACCGTGCGATGAACGCATCCGTCTCCCCACCGTTGGCCAGTGTGGTGTCTCCGATGGAAAGAAAGAAGCTGCTGAAGTTGCCGATGACGGCGAATGCACCAACCTCACTGGCAGAAACATCAACGACATCATCGTTGTTGGAACCACCGAAGGTTGTGGCCCATGTATACGCACCATCAGCGTCAACCAAAGCGACATACCCGTCGGTCTGGCCTTGGTTGCCCAAATTTTGCTCGCCAAGTACAAGGGTCGTTGCAGTGTACGATCCGCATATCAGGATCTGGTCACCTGCATAGGGCCGTACATGGTGCATGTGGGTGGCGCTATTGGGGCTGCCGATAGGGTTAGCCCATGACCACGATTGCGCCTGAACGGCTATGGAGCAAAGTGATGGTAGGGCAATGGCTAGCGAGTTGCGGAGCTGCATGGTGATAGGAGTGATCGGTTCGCCGTGTGCTATGGAATGACGAAGTTCTTCATCCAAGACAGGTGGTGTTCGATGAATGCTGCCTGACCGATCAACACAAGGGACGAACGGGTAATCGTATGACAGATCGTATTGCTCTGCGATCAACGGAATGACAATATGGACGAAACCTTCGGTTCTTACCTAAAGTCAATGCAGCGGGAAATGCACCCCGATACGTTTGCCACGAAGAACATTGGTCGGTTATGAGGACAACGAAGAACTACGGGGGCGTTGGTGCTCTACTCTTTTTGGTCATGCTGATGACCACGGCATGTTCCATTGAAAAGCGTCGCTATTCCAGGGGTTACCATATCGAGTTCGGCAGCCTCGGTTCGCGGAACCACCCATTGCGTTTACAGGAGCGTGGTGAGGATGATGACCAACGTGTCCCCGTGGATCATATTGAGCCCGCCTTGGAAACCGTTGATGTTGGTCAGGTGGGTCAGGGAGACGATGTGCCGCACTCGAAAAGCCTCGTGTCACAACGTGTACGTGCTGCTTTGGATGACGTGTACGCGGATCTGCACGCGACATCGGTATCACCGGTATCATCCGTGGAAAGGCTGGATACGGTTCCTCAGGATATCGGATCGAGCAGCAGGGTAGCAGGTGAGGAAGTGTCACCAACCCGCAAGTGGGCACGGTTGATCGGCCTATCACTACTGCTGATGGCCTTGGTGGCTGGGTTGACGGTGCCTGCGTTCAGTGGGCTGTATGTCGCTGGCGATGCGGCCAAGACCGCCTTGAACGTGACATCGGACTTTGCACGTTTCCGAACAAGTGTTGGTGGTTGGGTAACGATCCTGGCGTTAGACCTGTTGGCTGCGTTAGGGATCTACAAGTACAGCAAGGACAAAGAGCCGAAATTGGCCAAGATCACCGGAGCATCCAGGTTGCTCTACTCCATTGTACTGGGTGTAGGGGTGGTGCAGCTCCTGGGCGTTTCAGCAACAAGCACTGGGGCTGCCATCTATCATGGCTTGGAAACGTTCAACCACCTATGGGGCATTGGCCTTATCCTCTTTGGTGTTCACCTGATCGTTCTGGCTTTCCTCTTCAGGAAGGAGGCCGGAAAGAACTGGCTTAGCACCACGATATTCTTGTTGCTTTTGGTTGCTGGTATCGGCTACATCGTTCAGTACGCTGGCCTGTTGTTGGTGCCCAACCCGGTCGCTTTCGCCGCGGTAGTGGAGCCGATCTTCATTGTGCCAATGCTCCTCGGAGAAGTTTCTTACGCCATTTGGAAACTCGTGAAGGGTGGAAAAGCAGCCACCACGGAGGTTGTAGGACAGGAGCAAAGGGAGGTGCCATTCCCAGTGTCGGAATGACCGGCCACGAGTCACTTCTTATGGATCCGTCGCTTGATCCTGCTCAGCGATTCGGGTGTCATTCCCAAATAGCTCGCTAGGATGTTCTGGGGAACACGTTGTGGAAGCTCGGGCCTTTCCTCTAACAGACCGAGGTACCGCTCTTCGGGTTAGGAGGTCCTGAACTTGGCGAAGCTGCTCTTGGTTCGGCCCAGGTCCAGTTCGATCATGCTGCGCGTTATGCTCGCTAATGCCGGGAATGCCGCATAGAGGTCCTTGTCCTTTTCCGGGTCGCCTACCATGATCGTGGAATCCTCAAGGGCACTTAGGTACGAGGTGGCTGTCGCCAGGTTCTCACCGGTGAAGAAGTTCACGGCTTGCTCTTCGGTGTAGAATGCGGTCGTGCGTTCATCCTCTGCCGTGCTCACATATTGGCGTAGACAGCCTTTCAGTACGAAGAAGCATTGGTTGCACCGCTCTCCTTGTCGCACAAGGATGGTGTTCTTCTTCACCTCCTTCACCACGATATGCACAGCCAAAGCCTCCCGGTCCGAAACGGACAATTCGCTGAATTTGGAAAGGAAGCGCTCTAAGGCTGGGTTCATTCGACGCTAAGGCTTGTTGATCGATCGCTGATTGAAATGTGTTCCTTAGCAATGTTGGCAGTGGTATCCGTAGGGGAAAGAGCGAATTTACTTCGCCAGCGAACAGCGGTGATCACTTCAGACTGAAACGAAGGTGCGCGCAACTGCCACGGCTCTTCTCGATATGCTGGTGGTCTTGTGGTCGAGGCCACCGACCACCCCAAGACCAGCCAATGGTGGTGAGGTACTTCGCCGTGTTGTTCCGGTTCAAGGTGCCTGGCGCAGTAGCGAGATAGCGTGTACCGGGTGGAGCGCTCGTCGTGCCTTGGGTATCGTGCCGCACCAAGGGGTTCTGCTGCGGGTTGATGTCGATCGCGATGCCTTGTGCATGTTTGGAAGGCTCTGGAGAATTGGGCTTGCTGCGGTAGTTGAACCCGCTGGTGTTGTTATCCGCCATGGAAGCCTCGTCGTTCCAACCGGTGCTGTCGGCGTTCAGTCCATAGCGGTTGATAGGCACCACCTTGGCGATCGGAAAGGTGTCGCGCTCCAAGGCCTGGAACAGTTCGGCTACCTCTTCAGCCAGGCAGCTATGTACCACAAGCACACCGGTGCAGCGTCGAGTGGTATCAACAACGGTGCAGCTGTTGTCAGTAAAGGAGAAATAGCGCACTTCAACAGCCACGAGATGGTCGCGGATATCAGGTGCCAGTGGTCCCAACTTACGCTCGATCAAGCGCAGATCGGCTTCCATGCCGGTGGTGTCTGCCGGGGTGCTGTGTGCGACCAGGTCATATGCAACACTGATTGTCGGAAGCGGAACGACGATCTCTGGTGTCGCGTTCGGCGCGTCATCCCTAGCTCCGCATCCCAGCACAGCCAAGGCCAGGAGCAACGTCCAACACTTGCTGCTGCACCGTGTCACCATACGAACGTGTGCGCCTTGGCTCCTTGAATGAAGGTGTGCGACCGGGTTGGCCGATCCTCAATTTCCACATGCACGAGGTTCTGCTGCTCGTAGAAAAGGTCGTGCAATAGCGTGTTCGAGACCGTCAGCGTGTTGGGGCTATCGATCGTCGTGACTTGTAGATAACAATAGAGCGTTTCTCCGTCGAGTTCCTTGCCCACGAAATCCCATGAGAGTGAACGCCCTTCAACGGCAAGGAGAAGATGCTCATGTAGATAAGCATTGATGATGCTATCGGCCTTAGGGTGTTCGTTCGGCGACGCCAGTTTCAGCGCGGCCACATTCTCCAACGCGTGTTCCAGATCGTGTGCGGTAATGCGCCACGTGAGGTCAAGGCTACGTGTGGTGGTATTGTGCCGAATGGTGAGTATGGAGACGAAAAAATCGTGCGGGACCGCGGCGAGCGCGAAGAGAAGAGCCAGAACCTTCATCGGTGTGCAAAGATCGGCAGGAAATTGCCCATTATCCAGTGGGCCAGTCCCACTAAATTCGCCACATGCAAAGGATGTTCGCTCTCACGCTCGTTGTCGCTTTTCCTTTCGGTGCTAATGCCGTCGCCCAAGACTCTCCCCGCTACGGCCGCGATAAATTCCGGCAGTTGGACCAGGAGCTGCCAACCCCCAACGAACAACGAACGGCCAGCGGTGCGCCGGGTCATGCGTATTGGCAGATGAAGGCCGACTACGACATCCAGGTGGAAGTGATAGAGCCAGTGGGTGAGGGTGCGGAAGGCCTCTCGAAGCTCGTGGGCCGCGAGACCATCACCTACCACAACCAAAGTCCCGACAAGCTCAGTTACCTCTGGTTGCAACTGGACCAGAACATCTACGAACCGGGCAGCGACGCCAATGCCATTCGCACCGGGACCATTGGTGATAGTGTCAGCATCGGTCAGCTTAGGAAGTGGACCGAGCCGTTCGAAGGCGGGTACAAGATCACCAGTGTTACCGATGCCAGCGGTGGAAAGCTGAGCTACACCATCAACAAGACCATGATGCGTGTGGACCTGCCCAAACCGCTTGCACCGGGTGCCACGTACAGCTTCAAGATCAACTGGTGGAATTGGATCAACGACCGGGATAAAGTCGGCGGGCGAAGTGGTCTTGAGTACTTCGCCGAAGAGGATAACCACCTCTACACCATCGCACAGTTCTACCCGCGCATGTGCGCCTATATGGACTACAGCGGCTGGATGCACAAACAATTCCTCGGCTCCGGGGAATTCACCCTCGATTTCGGTGATTACACCTTGAGCGTGACGGTGCCAGCGGACCACATTGTTTCAGCCACCGGTACACTCCAGAACGAAAGTGCCGTGCTTACGGC
>JAEYWT010000087.1 GCA_023428865.1 Bacteroidota bacterium
GTCCATCGTTTTGGACATCGAAAGAGGCCATGCACGGCGAAGAGATCAAGACCCTCCTTTCTTCCATTGTCAAACGCCCGTTGTTCATGGCTTTGGACTCATCAACTATTTTTGAGATGGCTTCTAAAACTGTCAAGCTAAAAATGGTCAGTATATGTTTTATTGTTCGTTTCAAAGTTCTCTGTCTGTTTGGTGCGTGTCGTCTTTTAAGGTTGCCCATAACTAGGCAGTTGTATGACCAGGTAGCTATTATTCGCCTGTATACATCCAACTATTACACTATTCAGGTAGGTAAAGCGTAGATCAACGGGTGGGCTAGGAAGCATGGCTAGTCTGCTCGGTGCGTTCAGGCGCCGTCGGTTGGCACAGAGCGGGCTTGGGTACGTCCAGATCAACCTTCACGCCATGAAATTAGTAGATACCCGGCAAACCACCAAAGGCACGGGTGCCCCTAGCGCGGCTAGGCCCACTAGTTCCACACAAAGGAGAGGGGGCTGGTCTGCGCCTTTTCGGCTATGGAGCGCAACGAGGCGGCCGGTAGCTGGCAAAGCAGTTGGAAGAACTTCGGGTGGTTGAGGGTGAAGGAGATGACCTGGGCGAAGTGCTCGCGTTCGTGCAGGAAGCGCACTTCCACGTAGAAGTTGCGCACCCGGTAGAAGAGGCTGCGGCCAGTGCTGTTCTGCACTTCCATGAGGAAGACGCCGCGTTCCCCAACGGTCTTCAGTTGCACGGTGCCATCCAAGGCGGAGAATTCATGGAAGTTCATGGTGCTTGGTGTTGGTGAGGTGTTCCGATCGCGCCTTGTGAGAAGGCTCAATACCGCTATGGCCGAAACAATGCCAGAATGCAGGAACAGCGATTGTGCGTGGGTTTCCTGCTGTTGGGCAAAAGGTGCGTGGGGCGTTCCTTCCACAAAGCGCGGAGGTAGGTGAACGATCCTTCACCCACTGCTCCAGGCAAGCCATCCGATCACTGCTTTACCGGCGTTCCGATCCACGAGCGTTGGCGGTTCGAGCTCGGGGCGCCTTCTCCAATTGTTCCGTCATCTTCCGGATCCGGTCCTCCAACTGCTCACTGGTCAACTTCTCGCGCAGCCGGTCTACCAGAATTGGGAAGGCGAAGGGCGTGAATTTGCCGGGATCCATGATCACCTTGCGCTGCCGACCGATCCGCTCCAGGGCCTCGCGCATGCGTGGCAGTTCCATCTGCACATCGAAGGCCTCGTCGTAAGCTTGGCGCAGCAACAGGTGGTCCGGCTCGTGCTCGCGGAAGACATCGAAGAACAGGCTGCTGTTAGCGCGCATGTGCCGTTCCTTCAGCGGGCGACCGGGCATGCCTTTGAACACCAGCCCTGCGATGCTGGCGATATCGCGGAACTTCCGCTTGGCCATCTCGGTGGCGTTCAGGCTGCGCTGCAGGTCGCTCAGCAAGTCCTGCGGACTTAACAGGTCGTTGTCCAGCGCTTCCTCGATGGGAATGGGTTGGTCGCTGAGCAGTTCGAAGCCGTAGTCGTTCATGGCGATGCTGAAGGTGATGGGCTTCAGCAAACTCATGCGGAAGGCGAGGAGCGAACCCATGGCTTCGTGTACCAGTCTTCCCTCGAAGGGGTAGATCACCACGTGGTGCCCTTCGCGGCTCTCGAAACGCTCGATAAGCAGTTCATCCGCGGTGGGCACGATGCTCGTTTCCCGTTGGCGCTGTAGGATCGGTTGCACGGCCTGCATTTCGGGAGAGCATTCTTCTTTCGCACCAAGCTTGTCGTCTGCTGATAAGCTTACGGCTGCGGTCATCCCCCTCCTTTGGTGAGGGGCAGGGGGTGAGGCCGGGGGGGAAAGCTGCTCCCGCAACACCTTCGCCATGTAGCTGCTCAGGGGCATCCTTCCACCTTGCCAACTCGGGATCTTGCCCTTCTGTTCACGGCTCTTGCGCACCTGCGCCACCAGCCCCTGCACACGTACGAACTCCAGGCTTCGACCCGCGAACCAGAACACATCGCCGGGTTTCAGCTGGTTGATGAACCATTCCTCCACCGTGCCGATGCGACCACCGCCGATCAGCTTTACGGCGTAGCTCTCATTGCCCACAATGGTGCCGATGCTCAACTTGTGGCGCAGCGCCACACGCCGGTCGTGGACACGGATAATGCCGTCCTCATCCACTACGGCCTTGTTGAACTCGTCGTAGGCGGCGAGGCTCTTGCCACCGCTGGTGATGAAGGTGAGCAGCCAGTCCCACTCTTCGAGCGTGATGTCCTTGAAGCACCAGGTGGAGCGCACTTCTTCATACAGCGAAGCAGGGGAGCAGCCATCGCTCACGGCCAGCGTCACCAGGTATTGCGCCAGCACGTCGAAGCAGCGGAACAACGGCTGGCGTGCTTCGATACTGCCTTCCTCAGCAGCTTGGCGCAGGGCCGAAGCTTCGATCAATTCCAAGGCATGCGTGGGCAGGAACCAGATGCGGCTGGTGGCATCGGGCCGGTGTCCGCTGCGTCCGGCCCGTTGCACGAAGCGCGCCACACCTTTCGGCCCGCCCACCTGCACCACACTCTCCACCGGACGAAAGTCAACGCCCAGGTCGAGACTGCTGGTGCAGACCACAGCCTTCAGCCGGCCTTCGTCCAATGCCTTTTCCACCCACTCGCGCACATCGCGGTCCAGGCTGCCGTGGTGCAGCGCAATGGTACCTGCCAGCTCTGGCGCGATGTCCAGCAGGTGGTGGTACCAGATCTCGCTCTGCGCACGGGTGTTGGTGAAGATCAGCGTGCTGGTGCTCTGCTCGATGATCGGCAGCAGGCGGTGCGCCAGTTTCAGGCCCAGATGCCCGGCCCATGGGTAACGCTCCACTTCCTCGGGGATGATGCTGTGGATCTCGATGGGTTTGCGGATTGTGGATCGCACCAATGTTGGGGTAGGGCGATCCGCACCGTTAGGTGAACCCAATGGGTCGACACTACGTGTGCGATCTACGAGGTTGGTGCCATGTAGGACCGTCATCGCTTCCTGTAGGTTCCCGATCGTGGCGCTGATGCCCCAGATGCCCAGCTGTGGCCGCAGGGCCTTTAGGCGGCTAAGGGCCAACTCCACCTGCACGCCACGCTTGCTGCCCAGCAGCTCATGCCACTCGTCGGCAATGAACCAGTCGAGGTGCTTGAAGAGGTCCGCATAGCCCTTTGTGGCCATCAGTACATGCAGGCTTTCGGGCGTAGTGACGAGCAATTGCGGTAGGGCTTTCTTCTGCGCCGCACGTTCTTTGGTGCTGGTATCGCCGGTGCGTGTGCCTACTTTCCAGTTTAGGCCTACGCCATCGCACATCCGCTGGGCGCTCTCGGCGATCTCACCGGCCAACGCGCGCAGTGGCGTGATCCAAATGGCTTTCAGGCCTTGCACCTTGGAAGGATGCAGCAGCGCATGGTTCACCACGCCGCCCCAAACTGCGTAGGTCTTACCGGTACCGGTGGGCGCGTTCAGCAGACCGCTGCGCCCTGTGGCCATGTGCGCCCACACCTCCAGCTGGAAGGCTTGCGCGGTCCAGCCTTGTGCGGCGAACCATTCCATTAGGGCCGGGGCGGGTTTGGACATCTAGGGTGCGAAAGAACCAACTCCCCAGCGGTTCTGTTCGTGATCAGTTCAATTCGTCGAATAAGCCCTTGAACTCAGCGTTGCCCATGAAGCTGTCCTCGCCCAAGGCCAATACCGCTTTGGCTTCGGCATGGTGGCCCGTGGCGAGGAGGTGTTCGGCCTCCAAGATCAATGCCTGGCGCAATAGTCTGCGTTGGTCGGTGGGCAATTTGGCTGGATCCCCCACGGCAGTATAGGCTTCGTCGAACTGCTTACGGCTCCCGGTGGCATCCCGTTTCAGATTCATGCGATCTTGGCACAAGGCGCGCATACGCCAAGCTCCGGTGTTCTCGGGCATGTACACCACCATGCGGTCGAATACGCGCCGTGCCTTGCTGTAATCGCCCATTTCATAGTGAGCGATACCACTGCTCATGGCGTAGGTATTCAACTCGGACCAATAGTCATCATAGTTGGTGAAGAACTCCTTCTTCTTGTCCTTCTTGCGATAGAGCGCAGCATACTTCAGAGCTTCACGATCGGCGAAGCGGTATTCGTGCTGGCTGGTGAATTTCTCCAGCTTGCTCATCTCGTGGTAGCACATGCTTTTGTAGAGATAGGGTAGTGGGTCGCGGCGGGTTTCATCCTTCTCCGTGTACCGGTCGGCTTTGGCGATGCACTTTTCATACTCCTCGTCTACGTATAGCACCAAAAGGTCGTCGTACACATGTTTTTGAGCGAAGGAGCCGGTTAGAGCGAATATGAGCAAGGAGAGGGTTAGGAGAAGGTGTTTCATGGGCATTGAATATTGCCCATTTCACCACAAGGACGGTGCCATACGCGTCACGTATCCAATTTCAACGGAGATACCCATCCACCAACGCTTTCAGGTCGTCCAACGCATTGGCTTCGTCGGCTTTCTTGTCCTTGCGCCACCGCACAATGCGGGGAAAACGTACCGCTACGCCGCTCTTGTGCCGTGTACTGGCACTGATGCCCTCGAAGGCGATCTCGAACACCAGTTCAGCCTTCA
Source organism: Bacteroidota bacterium (assembly GCA_023428865.1). Taxonomy (GTDB): domain Bacteria; phylum Bacteroidota; class Bacteroidia; order Flavobacteriales_F; family PHOS-HE28; genus PHOS-HE28. The sequence goes on from JAEYWT010000087.1 coordinate 4,591, forward strand.
CTTGTCTCACTGGACCGAAACGCTCCAGGGTGTTCTTCTTGATGAAGGCATCCACCTCCTTCATTTCCGCATCAGTGAGGCCGCTGTAGGCTTTCGCGAAGGTGACCAACTGCCCGTCTTTCCATAGGCCGAAGGTGTGGTCGGTGTAGAGATCGGCGCGGCGGCCGTGGCCCTGCATGCTGAACGTGAGCACGGCATCGATG
>JAEYWT010000163.1 GCA_023428865.1 Bacteroidota bacterium
GACTACACAAGTGTGGTCGAAGTACACGACGATGCTGGGAACCACCTGGCCACGGCCACCGTTACCTGGCAGGTGAAGCAGTGGAGTAAGGTGCGGACGAAGGTGTGATCCGGCCTACCGACGACGGTTCATTGGCGCTGCGGGTGGAGCAGATCGGTCGTCAAGGCGAAGGGATAATAGGGAGGCGACTTTTCGTCCCAGTTCAACTGCCTCACTTCGACTGTCTACTTCCTTAAGATGGATGTCGATCCTTTCACCACGTAGAGCAACGAAGAAGGTCTTTACGTGTGATGTTCTACCCATATACTCTCCAATGGAATGGGAGTACCGCTCACGATAGCGTGTCACCGACACTCGATCGAAATGAGTCAAAGGGATCCAATGGCCGATCTTGAATAAGACCAAGTCACGGTAAAGACGACATCGTTTGCCATGCGCATCGATCAGAGTTCCACGCAGATTCATGAAAATGACCACACCAAAGAAGCCTAGGCCGAGCGCAGGTACCAACAGCATCATATCCTCCAAGAGTGCGCCGACGAGCAATATGATCGAAATGAAGAACAGCGCGACACCCAGGTACGGTGACCAACCATTGAAGGTCATCCCTTGCTTGATGTTCATTTGCGGACCCGAAGTCGTTTGATCACACTCGCCCCCACCATCATCAGTACTGCCCCACTGAACGCCAGCCCCATGTCCTTCTGCACATCCCAGATGTCGCCTTGTGAGCCCAGGTAGGCTGCACCTTGCGCGGGGAAGAACACATCAGCCACGGCCCATTCGATCAGTTCGTAGGCTCCGCTGAAGCTGAGCGTGATCTCCACCGGTAGCACCCAGCACACCCACGTGGGCCACTGGAAATGGTTCTTGAAGTAGTCGCGCATGGGATAAGCCAGCAGGAAGCCGAAGCTGAAGTGTACGATGCGGTCGTAGTGGTTGCGTTCGCTTCGGAACACGTCCATCAACCAGTAGCCAAGCGGGTTCTCGGCATAGGTGTACATGGCGCCGTAGATGTGCAAGAGGATGTACACGAACATGAGCGTGTAGCTGAGGGCGCTGAACTTGAACCGGCGGTAACCCCAAACCAACCCGCCAATGAAGATCATGGTCAACACGTTCTCGATCACCCAGTTCGCGTGGTCGGTGGTGCCGATGAAGGTCCAAGCCCACACGAGCAGGAATACGCCGAGGAAGGACTTCAGCAGCGTGTTCTGCGCGAACGCGGTGCGACCGATGGAAGAAGCGGTGGTGTACGCCATGGTGGTGACATAAGATACGGAGCGGGCTTCAGTCCTCCGTGCTCTTGCTTTTCTTCTTCGATCCCTTCGGGATGTAATAGCTGTAGTGCAGCCCCACCACCATGTTCTGTCCGCGTATCACGGTGGAGAAGGGTGAAATGCTCTGTTGCAAGCGCACCTCGAAAGCACTCGTTCCGATATCCCAACCCATGCCAACACCCACACTGGCCTGCATACGGCCTTGAGCGCCGGTCAGGATGTACTTCTGGTCAAAGAGTATGTTGCCATCCTGACGCACCACCTGCCTACCATTGATCCAATAGCCTCCAAGAACGGAGCCGGTAAGGAAGATCCCTCCCGGGTCGGGGCGTAAGCTGAACTTGATGGCGACCGGGATCTCGATATAGCCGAGCCGTACGCTGGTCCATGAGTTGAATTGCGGATTCTGCGTCAAGCTTCCTTTGGTGATGTACATCGGCTCGATCAGCCAGGAGGCTTGGTCCGTCCAGGGGATCTCCCAAGCCCAGCCAACGAGCGGGCCCACCTTGGGCAGCCCATTCCAGTTCAGCAGCCCACCGGCGGTGATCGTTGCCAGACCAACACCAAGGCGAGGGCCGTTACGTGCTTCGGACTGCGCGTTCAGAAGCAGTGGTGCGAGCAGGAAGGGTAGTAGAAGTCGGCGCATCACATCGGGGGTTACCCGCGCAAGATCGCCATTGTGGGCGAAGTTCAGCCCTTATGGTGTTTGAGCGCAACCATCTTTAACACGGCAACGGCGCAGTCCACGCCCTTGTTGCCGTGCTTCCCACCGCTACGGTCGCGGGCTTGTTGCATGGTATTGTCCGTGAGCAGGCCGAAGATCACGGGTAGGCTAAATTTCAAGCCCACTTCCATAATGCCTTGTGTGGCCCCATGACATACGAAATCGAAATGAGGTGTTTCGCCACGCACCACACTGCCCAAGCAGATCACACCGTCCAGGCTGCCTTTCTCTAACATCAGTTGTGCGCCCAAGGCAAGCTCGAAGCTACCAGGCACCCACACTTCCACGACGTCTGCTTCGGCAACGCCATGCTTCATCAAGGTCTCGCGGGCACCAGCGCGCAGGGCATCGGTTATCTCGCGGTTCCATTCGCTTACCACCAGCGCAAAACGACGACCAGCGCCACTGGGGACGCTGGTCGGGTCGTATTCGGAAAGATGGTGTTCGGCTGTTGCCATGTCTATCCACCCATCGCTTCAGCGTGGCCTGCGTATTTGCGGGCGGTGCTGGCTTCCTGGCTCGTAGGGAATTCGGTGGCGATGCGTTTGAACGCTTTCGCAGCACCGCTCCAGTTGGCGGCTTGCTGGTGCAGGATGCCGGCCTTCATCAGGTACATCGGTGCGATCAGCTCATTGCTCGTCATGCCGGCGGCTTTCTCGAACTGCTTCACGGCCTCGTCGGTACGGCCAAGCTCCACCAAGGCATCGCCCTGGTTGCCAATGGCCATTACACGCAGCACATCATCATCCAGATCGGCCTTCTTGTAATGCTCCAGCGCTGTTTCGTATTCGCCCTGTTGCATGTAGATGGCACCCAGGTAATAATTGGCGAGGTTGCCGCTCGGCGTGCTGCCATACTCCTGTGCAATGGTGATGAAGCCGGGCCACTGATCATCGCCGTTCAAGGCTTTGTTCAGCGAGTCGATCTCGAAATAGTACTCGGCCTTCCACATGTTCTCGGCCGCTTCCAATGCCTTCGGCTCGGCGATCAACTTCTTGTAGCCGAGCAGGCCGCCAACGACCACCAAGATGCCGACCACCCCGATGATGATGGCGTTCTTGTTGTTCTCGATGAACAGCTCTGTGCGGGTGTAAACGGTACCCAGATCCACATCCTTGTCGGCAACGGGGGCGTCGTGGTGTGGGTTGATCTTATTGCTCATGGTCGGTCTAAGGAGCGGCAAAAGTAGACCTTTTACCGACTTGGGGATGAGCCACCTACCGGCTTATGGACAGTGGCTGGTCGATAGCGTGGTGCGAATGGGGCGGAAAGGCCGGTCTACCGGGGTTCCCGCAGGTTACCTTTGAAGCCCCATGAGCTTCCACTTGGCCCGCCTTAGCCTGTTGCATTTCCGCAACCACCGCGAGGCGGAGGTGGAGTTGGGGCCCGAGGTGAACTGCTTCGTAGGGCCCAATGGGGTGGGCAAGACCAATCTACTGGACGCCGTCCACTACCTCTCCTTGGCCAAGAGCTATTTCGATGCGGTGGATACCCACAACATCCTTCACGGCGAGGAATTGTTCATGGTACAAGGCAGCATGCACACCGCCGATGGCGACGATGCCATACTGTGTAGCGTGCGTACCGGCCAGCGCAAGATCCTAAGCCGCAACAAGAAGGAATACGACCGGCTGGCGGACCATGTGGGGCGTTACCCAGCGGTGATGATCACCCCATACGACGGCCAACTTATCCTCGAGGGCTCTGAAGTACGGCGACGTTTCCTCGATGGCCTCATCGCGCAGTTCGATCGCAGCTACTTGGATTCGCTGATCCGCTACAACCGCTCCATGGCCCAGCGCAACACCATGCTCAAGCGCTTCGCCGAGCAAGGCGGTGGTTCGTTGGAAGCGCTGGAGCCGTGGGATGAGCAGCTCATAGCCCATGGCAGTGCCGTGTTCGAAGTGCGGCGCGCCTTCATGCAAGAACTGGTGCCACTTCTGGAGCAACATTACCAAGGCATCAGTGCCGGGCCGGAGCGTGTGGCGTTGGAGTACCGTTCTTCGCTGGAAACCACGCCACTCCGCGAATTGCTCAAGCAAGCCTGGGACCGCGACCGCCTTTCCGGCCACACCACGCAAGGCATCCATAAGGACGACCTGGTCTTCACCATCAACGGCCAGCCGCTGAAACGCTACGGCTCACAAGGCCAACAGAAGACCTACCTCATCGCCCTCAAGCTGGCCCAGTTCGATCTTACCCAACAACGCAGCCGGATCCGTCCCATCCTGCTGCTGGACGATATCTTTGATAAGATCGACCCCCATCGGATGCGGCACCTATTGAAGTTGTTGAGCGATCAACGGTTCGGGCAGGTGCTCATCACCGACACCGATGCGAGCCGCCTGCACACCGCATTGGATGGCTTGGACCTGGATGTACGCTTCTTCCACCTGGACCATAACACGCCGCTTACCCGTGAAAAAGTCGAACGAACAGTCGCTTAGCTCCGCCATGGACCTGCTGATCGACAGTTACGGTCTGCGGGAGAAGATGGACGAGCTCAACATCACCACCGGGTGGGACGAAGCCGTGGGTCCCATGATCGCACGCCACACCAAAAGCGTGCGGCTACGAAAAGGCCGGTTGAATGTGAAAGTGGATTCGGCCCCGCTGCGCCACGAGCTCACCTTCATGCGCGAAACACTCATCGAGATCCTCAACCGCCGGGCAGGCCGCAAGGTGGTGGAAGAGATCGTGCTGGAGTGAATTGCCAGTCCTTAGTTGGCAGTCGGCCGTTGGCAGTGAAATGCCATCGTCCATGCATTTCACTGCCAACTGCCAACTATGAACTGCCTACTTGAGTTCAGAAACGTTCGCGTCCGCTGAAGAAGAAGTTGCCTTCGATCTCCGCGTTCTCGTTGCTGTCGCTACCATGGCAGGCGTTCTTCGCCTTGCTCTCTGCGAAACGCTTACGGATGGTGCCTTCTTCGGCTTGTGCTGGATCGGTGGCGCCGATCAGTTTGCGGAAGTCTTCCACGGCATTGTCTTTTTCCAGGATCGCTGCATAGATGGGGCCGCTGGCCATGTAATCCACCAATTCGCCATAGAAGGGGCGCTCCTTGTGTACTTCGTAGAAGTGACCGGCCTCTTCGCGGGAAAGACGGGTGTATTTAAGGGCGATGATCTTGAAACCGTTGCTGGTGATCATATCGATGATCTTACCGGCATGCCCGGCGGCCACAGCCTCGGGTTTGATCATCGTGAAGGTCCTGTTGCTCATAGGTTCGGCTGGTTGTTGAAAAAGCCGCGCAAAACTATACGGTTACATCGAACGTACACGCCCCGCGGGTTACCTTCCTTCGTACCATGAAGCGGTGCGTCCGCTCGGCAAGACCCACCAACCACAGTTAGTACGATGAAAGTCAAGGTTATTACGCTCTCCCTGCTCGCCGCAACGATAGTTGCCTGTGGCGGTGGCCAGGATAAGGGGACGGAACAGAAAGGCCCAACCCTGGTGATCGGCGGCGACGAGGAGTCGGTTGCCAGCTTGTACCAGATGCCCACGCCCAACGAACTCTTCAGCTTGGTGCGCGAAATGGCCGGCGATGGTCAAAAACGCCTGTTGAATCCGGTCTCCAACGTGGACCGTTATGCCAGCCTGAAGTCGCGCGCGCTCAACTTCGGCATCTATTCCACGGACCTGGTCTTTGCCAGCTATTTCAAACTGAACGTTGAAGTGGTGCGCTACTACCTCACCACCAAGAAACTGGCAGAGAGCCTGGGTGTGGTAAGCGCCTTCTCCGATGCCGACTTCGTTCGCCTGGAAGCCAACCTTACTCGGGGCGATTCCTTGGAGATCATCAGCAACGAGGCTTATGCCAAGGCTTATGCGCGTTTGCAAGATGAGCAGATGGGGCCCACCTTGAGCATGGTGCTCGCTGGTGGCTGGGTGGAAAGCATGCACCTGCTGCTTAGCCAGATCGAAGCGCACGGCAAAGGCGAAGCGCTCATGGTGCGGGTGGGTGAGCAGAAAGTCACCCTGGAACACCTCATCGATATGATGGCGCCACATGAGGGTGATGCCGATGTGGCTGCCGTGCGGAAGGATCTGATCACAGTGCGCGACATCTATGATCAGGTGGATGTGAAACGTGTTGCCCACCAAGGCTCTTCCACCAGTGGCCGCATGGTGTTGGGCGATGATGTGCGCGTGGAACTGACCGACGCGAAATACGAGACCCTTAGGGCCGCTATTACGGACCTTCGCGCCCGAATGACCGCTCCAGAGGATAAGACCAACGCTTGAACGAGAACGACCGATGAAACCAACCTTCCGCAGTGCCACCCTTACCATCGCTCTTTGCGGTGCCGTGGCAGCAAGCGCACAATACAAGTGTGCCGATTATCATCGTATGAACGGGAACATCAGCAACGACAAGCGTTTCTCCATCAATGGCCAGAGCAAGAGCGCCATGGTACAGGTGGGTAAGGAGACCGAACTGAACATCGTGGTGTACCGTGGGCAGGATTATCGCATCTCCGTGGTACACGATGACAAGGTCCTGGGAGAACAAGTCGCCATCCGCCTGGTAGAGAAGATCCGCGTACCGGCGGATGAAGTGATCGAAGGCACCACCAAGGAAGCTGTGGTGGACGAGAATGGTAAGACCACCGGCTCCACCTTGGAAGTGAAGTCCACCGAACGGAAGCGTACCTACAAGGAGGAAGAGAAGGTGCTTTGGGATAACACCGAGCATGAGATGGCCGATGAGATCGAATTCTCCTGCACCGCCACCAAGCGGATCGCTATCGAAGTGGTGGCCCCAGGTAGCAACGATACCAAGGGGAAGAAAGGAGCACCCAACGACATCGGCTGCGTGGGTATCCTGATAGAACATATGCCTACTCCGGCCCTGGGCTTCGAAGCGCGATAGACCTTCACCCCATTACCTTTGCGGCCCGCTTCTCCCAGCGGGTCGTTCCGTTTCCGCCATGACCGTACCCGCAGACCAGCTTTCCATCCTTCAACAACTGCTCGAACGCCCGCGGCGTGTCGTGGTGGTTTCCCACTACAACCCCGATGGCGATGCCGTGGGTTCTTCCCTCGGCTTCGCACATCTACTGAAAGCGACTGGCCACCATGTGCGGGTGGTGCTCCCCAACACCCCATCGGACTTCCTCGACTGGTTGCCCGGTAAGACCGATATCCTGTGCCTGGATCGCTCACCCGATGCGTCCCTCTCCACCATTCGCACCAGCGACATCGTGTTCTGTCTGGACTTCAATCGCCTCGACCGGATCGGTGGCTTGGAGGAAGCAGTGCGCAGCGCCAAGACGAAAGTGCTCATCGACCATCACCAAGAGCCGGAAGCCTTTGCCCAAGCCACCTTCTCCGATACCTCCGCTAGCAGCACCTGCCAAATGGTGGTGGACATCGCCAAGGCCTTGGGTTGGGAAGGCTACATCAATAGGGAAGTAGCAACCTGTCTGTACACCGGCATGGTAACCGATTCGGGCTCGTTCCGTTTCCGCAGCACCACACCGCACACCATGCGCACCGCAGCCGACCTGCTTGCGCACGGGGTGGATCTGGATCAGATACACAACGCCATATCCGACACCAACAGCGCGGATCGTCTGCGCCTACTGGGCTTCACCTTGTTGGAACGGATGACCGTTCTTCCTGAGCAACGCACGGTTATCATCGGTCTCGGCCAAGATGATCTGAAGAAGTACCACTTCAAACAAGGCGATACCGAAGGCTTCGTCAACTATGGTCTTTCCATCAAAGGCATGCGCCTTGCCGCCTTCTTCATGGAACATCCCGATCTGGTGAAGATCAGCTTGCGTTCCAAAGGCGATCTGCCCGTGGATAAGTTCTTGAAGGAGCACTTCAACGGTGGTGGCCATGCGAATGCCGCTGGCGGCCGATCCGAGTTGAGCTTGGAAGCCACGGTGGAACGCTTCATGTTCTTACTACCAGCGTTCCTGCAAGCCCATCCGGCATGAAGGCGTTGATCGCAGCCCTGCTGCTGCTTGCTACCAGCTGCGGAGGCGATGGTCGTGTTCCGGTGCGGGTGAAGGATCAGCCAACGCGCCCCGATCTCGTGCAGGAGAACAAGGATGCCTTCAAGCTGGAACAACACGATATCAAGCTCTATGCGGAACGGCACGGACTTTCGCTCACACCTACCGGAACAGGCGTTCATATCCAGATGATACGCGATGTGGAAGGCCCAGTAGCAGCACCCGATCAGTGGGCACGGGTCAATTATCGCCTCGAATTGCTGAACGGGGATACGGCCTACAGC
>JAEYWT010000193.1 GCA_023428865.1 Bacteroidota bacterium
GAGATCTTCAACTGGGTGCTCTTCTTCGGATTGATGATCGCCGTGTGGATGTTCGTGATGCGCCGGATCGGTGGCGGAGCGGGCCCCGGTGGCCAGATCTTCAACATCGGAAAGAGCCGTGCGCAGGTCTTCGAGGGTGGCAAGAGCACCAACGTCACCTTCAAGGATGTGGCCGGCCTAGCCGAAGCCAAAGAGGAACTGCAAGAGATCGTGGACTTCTTGAAGACACCCAAGAAATACACCGACCTCGGCGCAAAGATCCCCAAGGGAGCATTGCTCGTTGGCCCGCCGGGCACAGGTAAGACCTTGCTCGCGAAAGCCATAGCTGGTGAAGCCAACGTGCCGTTCTTCAGCCTGAGCGGTTCGGATTTCGTGGAGATGTTCGTGGGCGTGGGCGCTAGCCGCGTACGCGACCTCTTCAAACAAGCCAAGGAGAAAGCGCCGAGCATCATCTTCATCGACGAGTTCGACGCCTTTGGCCGCGCCCGTGGTCGTAGCGCTAGCATGGGTGCCAACGACGAACGGGAAAACACCCTTAACCAGTTGCTCACCGAACTGGATGGCTTCGGCACCAATAGCGGCGTGATCCTGATCGGCGCCACTAACCGTGCCGATGTGTTGGACCGCGCCCTGCTGCGTCCCGGCCGTTTCGACCGCCAGATCTTCGTGGACATGCCCGACCTCAACGAGCGCGAAGAGATCCTGCGCGTTCACCTGAAGCCACTGAAGTTGGACGTGACCGTTGATGTATCCTTCCTGGCCCGCCAAACACCCGGCTTCAGCGGTGCCGACCTGGCCAACATCTGTAACGAAGCAGCGCTGATCGCCGCTCGCCGCAAGAAGACCAGTGTGGACAAACAGGACTTCCTGGACGCCGTTGATCGTGTGATCGGTGGTCTGGAAAAGAAGAACAAGATCATCACCACCGAAGAGAAGAAGGCCATTGCCTACCACGAGGCCGGGCACGCCACGGTGAGCTGGTTGGTGGAACATGCCAGCCCGCTGATCAAGGTGACCATCGTGCCGCGCGGCCGTTCGCTGGGTGCCGCTTGGTACTTGCCCGAAGAGCGCCACCTGACCACCGCCGAGCAGATGCTCGATGAGATGTGTGCCGCCTTGGGTGGCCGCGCCGCCGAAGACGTGATGTACGGCAAGGTGAGCACCGGCGCCCTTTCCGACCTGGAGAAGGTGACCAAGCAAGCTTACGCCATGATCACCGTTTACGGCCTCAATGACCGCATCGGCAACATCAGCTATTATGATAGTTCGGGGCAGAGCGAATACAGCTTCGGCAAGCCGTACAGCGAAAAGCAAGCACAGACGATCGACGAGGAGGTGAGCAAGTTGGTGGAAGGCCAATACGCACGTGCCAAACGCATCCTCACCGAGAACAAGGACAAGCTCACCGCTTTGGCGAGCAAGTTGCTGGAGAAGGAGGTGATCTTCAAAGAGGATCTGGAGAAGATCTTCGGCGACCGCCCCTTCCAGAAACCGGAAACCCCTGCGAGCAACGGGCACACGAACGGCAGCAGCCAGGCCGCCGCACCTCAGCAGGAGACACCGGCCGGAAGCGAAGGCACGGTATAGGACCACCTCCACCCCATGGCGAACTGGACGCCGATCCATACCGCCCGCGACCGGCACGAAGCCGAGGTGCTGCGCGGTCGCTTGGAGGCGCACGACATCCCCGCCGTGGTGATGGATCAACGTTCGTCGGTGTATCCATCCATGGGTGCCATACAGGTATTGGTGGATCGGGATGACGTACTTCGGGCCATCCACCTGATCACCAACCAGCCTGAACCATGAAGGAACTCGGTATACGCGCCATCACCGGTGCGGTGTACGTGGCTTTGACCCTTGGCGCCGCCATGGCTGGCCCGTTCACCACCTTCCTGCTCTTTCTCCCAGTATGCGTCATCGGCATGCGCGAGCTCTACCTGCTCTATTGGAGCGATGCCGCCGAGCGCCCCGTGATCTGGACCATGCTCGCCGGGGCCACCGTGTACATTGCTGTGGCCATGGCCTTCCTGGATAAAGACTGGTCCATGGGCTACACCGTGGCGCTGGCCTTCGCGCTCATGCTCATCTCCATCACCTGGACCCTGCTCACCGGCCAGCACGACCCCGCCCATACCCTCGGCGGCCTGTTGACCGGGATCCTTCTCGTGGCGGTGCCCTTCGGTCTGCTCACCCACTTCTTCGCGTATGGGAGCTGGCTGTTCATCGCCTTCATGGTGCTGCTCTGGACCAACGACACCGGCGCCTACCTCGTTGGTCGCGTTATCGGCCGTACCAGATTATTGCCCGCGGTATCGCCCAAGAAGACCGTGGAGGGCCTGCTCGGCGGCATCGCGCTCACCTTGGTCGTGGCCTGGCTGTTCTCCACCTTCCACCAAGAGCTGCAGCTGCACGAATGGCTCACCGTTGCTGGCATCGTCGCCATCACCGCAACCCTGGGCGACCTGCTGGAATCAGCCTTCAAACGTGCCCGCGGGGTGAAGGATTCCGGCAATATCCTTCCCGGCCACGGCGGCATATTGGACCGTTTCGATGGTTTCGTGCTGGCCGTGCCTGCGGTCCTGCTCTATCTTGAACTGATCCGGTAGTAGCTGAATGCTCCGGCTATCTTTGGCGGCACCACTCCACGCACCCATGCGTCTTCACCGCGAAGGAACTCCCACGCTTCTGCTCGTTTCGGCCGTTGTCTGCTTCGGCCTCTTCGCCCTGTTGAAGTGGCCCGTACTGCCAACCTTCATCAGTGCCTTGTTGGGCATCGCACTGGTGGTGGTCTTTCTCATCGTGGTGTGGTTCTTCCGCGTACCCAGCCGCAAGTTGCCAGATGACGATACGGCCATCATCTCCCCGTGCGATGGCAAAGTGGTGGTGATCGAAGAGGTATTTGAACCCGAATATTTCAAGGACAAACGTCGGCAGGTCTCCATCTTCATGAGTCCGCTCAATGTCCACATCAACTTCCATCCCCTCGGCGGCACCACCACATACTACAAATACCATCCTGGCAATTACCTGGTGGCTTGGCATCCGAAGAGCAGCACCGAGAACGAGCGCAGCACCGTGGTGAACAAACATCCGAAGTATGGTGAAGTGCTCTTCCGCCAGATCGCCGGAGCCCTTGCCCGCCGCATCTGCACTTACGCCCGCGAAGGCCAACCTGCCCGCCAGGGTGCGGAGTTCGGCTTCATCAAATTCGGATCACGCGTGGATCTCTACCTGCCTCTGGATGCCAACATCGAGGTCGCACTCGGCGATGTAGTGACCGGCTCGGCTTCCGTGATCGCCCGTTTCAAGCATTGACCGATGAACAACTCGATCAAGACCGCACTCATCGTCATCATCGCCGCACTGGCCGTTGCGCTCATCGGCAAAGGATTGGTGGATGGTGACCGTGCATCTGCTTCAACCGATAACACCAAGAACGCACCCACAAAAAGCCCCCTGGATGGCACCGGCCTGCGTTTCGATGGGCACTATCGCAACCAGATCGGCGACCTGATCTACCTGATCAAGTTCTTCCCCGAAGGCCGTGTTGTAACCGTTAATGGCACCAAGGAAGTGGAGAAGGACCTGCCTGCCTACCTCGTTCGCGAAACACGTGGCAACCCCGGACTTGGCCTACACAATGTTCCCGTGAAGGTGGCTGGCGACAGCCTCATTTTCGTGACCCGACCAGAGAAAGGTGAGATCGAATACCGTGGTGCAGTGGTAAGCGGATCGATGGTACGCTTCGTGCGTCACAGCCACATCACCGGCACACGTCAACTGATGGAATATGTGTTCCAGCCCGACGGTGCCGTGCCCTCAGAGCAGGATGGCGCGGAGGTCGTCCAGCCGCTGTAACACGTACGTGGCTTCCTGATCGCCACCGCCGTTGGGTGCGAAGTGTGCCTGATCCCAACCGGCTCCGCGCGCGCCAGCGATGTCCGCCAACACGTTATCTCCGATCATCAAACTCTCCACAGCGGTGGCCTTGGTGCGGTCCAGCGCCTCCTTGAAGATACGCGGATCGGGCTTCTTGGCACCGGCCATTTCACTGGAAAGCACTAGGTCGAAATGCGCGTGCAATCCACTACACCGGATCTTCTCTTCCTGCACCTCGTGGAAGCCGTTGGTGATGATGTGGATGCGGTATTGATCCCCAAGATCGTTGAGCAATGCCTTGGCTCCGGGCATCAACGCCGTTCGCTTCGGCGTCATGGCCAAGTAATCGTTGCCGAGGCGTTTGGCCAGCGGCTCGTCCTTAACCCCGAAGTGCAACAAGGTGTTCCTGAACCGCAATACGCGCAGCACATGCCGATCGATATGGCCGCTCTCGTAGCGCCGCCACAGGCCGTGGTTCACTTCTTCGTATGTGTCGATGAACTCATCCGCATCAGGGATCCCAAGGTCTGCCAAGCGCTCCGCCGCGTGTAATTCGCGCAGTGTCTCACGCGAGTTGGTCTCGAAATCCCACAAGGTGTGGTCCAGGTCGAAGAATAGGTGCGCGTACCGTTTCATCGGATGAAACTCCACGCTGTGCTCAGCACCACCGACCAGATCAATACGGAGATCAACAGGCTTGGCAGGGTGCGCCGGTCATGGCGGAAATACTTGGCGGCTAGTATCGCCGTAATGGGAACGGACAACGTAGGCGGTGCGAAGGACGCCAGACCGATGATGCCGTAACGCTGCTTCACTCTTACGATAAGCCGGTTGGTACGCGTGAATATCGGTTTTGGTGGAAGCCCCTTCGCGGTCCGGTCCTGCACCCGGCGGAGATAGCGCTTGCGGAACAACTCCAGCAAGCCTTTGCCGGAGAAGTAGAACGTGAGCATGCCTGCACTTCCACCGATCGCGGTGTAGACCAATGTCTTCACAAAACCGTGTCCCAGCCCATAGGAGACCAATCCGGCGAAAAGGAACTTCACCATGGCCGTGGCAACGACCGTGATGGCGCTGAGGAATTCCTGCATGGTCTACATCTTGGACCCGTAGGCCAGATCACCGGCATCGCCAAGGCCCGGTACGATGTAGGCTTGCGCCGTCATCTCATCATCCACCGCACCGATCCAGAAGCGCGTTCCGGCGGGAAGGTGCAACTTGGCGTATTCGAGTCCTTCGGCACTGGCGATCACCGCTGCTACATGCAGGGCCTTGGGCTTTCCCAAACGGAGCAGGGCCTTGTACACCAGCACCATGCTCCGCCCCGTGGCCAGCATGGGATCACACAATACCACCACGCGATCCTCCAACGATGGACTGCTGAGGTATTCCACTTCGATATCGAACGCGTCCTCGCCTTTGCGATGCTTGCGATAAGCGCTTACGAAGGCGCTATCCGCACGATCGAAGTAGTTCATGAAGCCCTGATGCAAGGGAAGGCCTGCGCGCAGGATGGTGGCTAGTACCGGCTGTTCGGCCATCAGATCGGTGCGCGCCACGCCGAGCGGGGTGGTCACTTCGGTCTCGGTGTACTCCAACGTGCGACTGAGTTCCAAGGCCATTACCTCCCCCACACGCTCCAGATTGCGACGGAACCGCATGGGATCCTTCTGCACGGTCACATCACGCATCTCAGCAATGAAGTGGTTCACCACGCTCCGCTGTTTCACCAATTCCATCACCATGTTCTACTTATCGCTTAAGCCACTTGAGCGGCGCCGGAAGTCGGTTCCGTATCAGGCGTAAATATACCGACCGCCGCGCACCGAAGCCCTCATTGAAACGGGCAACGGACGCCGTGTTCGATCCGGCGAAGTCCAGCAAGAGCCCGGAACCCGCGTGTTCACTGATATAACGGTCTACGATGTGGAACATGGCCTGCCGCTTCACTCCCACCTCGTCATTGGCGGATTTGAGCAGGATGGAGCGACCCTCCCACACCATGAAACAAGCTGCAGCCACCAACAGATGGCCCTCGCGCACACCCAACAGATGACATTGGCCACGCTCCAACGCACCGGACAACATCCGCTCCAACAGCAGCATTCCACCTTCGGGGATGTTGCGGAACCTTTTGCCGGTGGTGCGTTCGAAGAGCGCGATGAACTCCTGCACCGTGATGTCGTTGTGGATCACCGGCGGATCGTCTCCCGCCTTCCGCAAGTTGCGCCGATGGCCTTGCGAATATGCCGCTCGCAAGGTGCTGGCATCCTTGTCCAACAGCAGGTCCTGTGTATCGCTGGTCGAAATTCGCTCGTCACGTCCGGCACGAACGT
>JAEYWT010000194.1 GCA_023428865.1 Bacteroidota bacterium
GTACCGAACTGCGTCTTCCTGATCAACGCCTATCACTATGAATTCGTGCGTCATGGCAACAAGATCAAGTCGCTTCAACGGGTCATCAGCCGGATCGGAGCCGCGGCGTTCATGACCAACGCCACCACGGCGGTGGGCTTCACCACCTTTTGTTTCACCACCAGCTCCACGTTGCAGGAGTTCGGTTGGGTGGCCACTATCGGTATCATGGTGCTTTGGGCTCTCAGCATGCTGCTGATCCCGATACTCTTCAGCTTCATGCCCGCTCCAAAGCCACGCCATTTGAGCCACTTGGACCGGCGCTGGCTGGATCGTGCGGTGGAGTGGATCGTGACCGTCTCCAAGCAGCGTCGTCCGTTGATCTATTCCATCACGACCTTCCTGACAGTGCTAGCGTTCATCGGCATCTTCCGCATTAAGGACGAGAGCCGCATCGTGGATGATCTACCGGAGGATAACCCCGTCCTAACCGACCTGCGATTCTTCGAGTCCAATTTCAAGGGCGTGATGCCACTGGAGATACTGGTGGATACGAAGAAGAAAGGTGGCGCCCTCACGGATCCCGTGCTCAAACGCATCGTGAAGCTCGAAGACACGCTGGATACCTATCCCGAGTTCAGTAAAGCCATCAGTATCGCCGATGCGGTGAAGTTCACGAAGCAAGCGTTCTATGGAGGTAACCCGGAGAAGTATGCGCTCTTGAACAGTACCGACAAGACCTTCATTCTGCCCTATCTGGAAGGAGCGAATGGGAAGGAAGGTATGGCACGTTCTTTCATCGACAGCACTCGCCAGACCACCCGTGTTACCGTGCAGATGGCCGATGTGGGTACCACGCGGATGGAAGCCCTATTGGAAAAACTGCGCACGCAGGTGGATAGCATTTTCGATCCCGCCAAATACACCGTTACGCTTACCGGTACTTCCGTCGTCTTCCTTAAAGGCAGTAGCTACCTGGTGGACAACCTCATCACCAGTTTGTTCTGGGCCGTGGTCATCATCGTAGGATTGATGGCCCTTCTTTTCAACTCTTTCCGCATCCTGGTGGTTGCACTGATCCCGAACATGATCCCACTGCTCTTCACCGCTGGGCTCATGGGCTTCTTCCACATACCCATCAAGCCCAGTACCATGCTGGTCTTCGGTATCGCTTTGGGTATCGCTGTGGATAACGCCATCCATTTCCTGGCGCGCTATCGTCTCGAATTGAAGTTGACCGGAGGTGATCTGCATAAGAGCGTTGACCTCGCCACTCGCGAGGTGAGCGTAGGCATCATTTACACCAGCGTGGTGTTGCTGGCAGGGTTCTCCCTCTTCGGTTTCTCGCATTTCGGTGGTATCCAAGCGTTGGGTATCCTCACCACCATTACTTTGCTCGTGGCCATGCTCACGAACCTTCTGGTGCTTCCAGCGTTGCTCCTGAGCCTGAACAAACGGATCATGAGCAAGGCGTTCCAAGAACCAATGTTGGAGATCATGGATGAAGAGGAGGATATCGAGCTAATGGAACTGAAGCTGGATCGGCCCGCACCCGAAGTGGATGCACCCGAAGGTGATGAAATGGATCAACGCTAGGCTGTACACATGAAAGGCATCATTCTCGCAGGAGGTTCCGGCACTCGGCTCCATCCGCTCACCTTGGCGGTCAGCAAGCAGCTGATGCCGGTCTACGATAAGCCGATGATCTACTACCCGCTAAGCACCTTGATGGCGGCTGGTATCCGGGAGATCCTCATCATCAGCACACCGCACGACCTTCCGAATTTCCGCAAGTTGTTGGGTGACGGCGCTTCCCTCGGATGCGAATTCACCTATGCTGAACAGAAGGTGCCCAATGGTCTTGCGCAAGCCTTCGTGATCGGGCGTGAACACATCGGTTCCGATAGTGCAGCGTTGATCCTCGGCGATAACATCTTCTACGGCACCGGTTTGGGGCGAAAGCTAAGCGAGCATACCGCCCCGCAAGGCGGCTTGGTCTTCGCCTACCACGTCAGCGATCCGGAACGCTACGGCGTGGTGGAGTTCGACAAGGACCACCGCGTGCTCAGTATCGAAGAGAAACCAGCTACACCGAAGAGCAACTATGCTGTGCCGGGACTTTATTTCTACGACAATGATGTGCTGGCCATCGCGCGGGATCTGAAGCCCAGCGCACGCGGCGAGTACGAGATAACCGACGTGAACAAGGAGTATCTACGTCAAGGGCGCTTGAAAGTGGAGATCCTTGATCGGGGTACCGCCTGGCTGGATACAGGCACCTTCGCATCGTTGACGCAAGCCGGACAATTCGTTCAAGTGATCGAGGAGCGACAAGGTCTGCGTATCGGCTGCATTGAAGAAGTGGCCTTTAAGAAGGGCTTCATCAATGCGGAACGCTTGCAACAGCTGGCCCAGCCATTGCTGAAAAGCGGCTATGGCGAGTACCTCATGAAATTGCTGAAGGCATGATGTCGCGGCAGCGTGCCCTTTTCGATGCGCACGCGGACAAGTGGATGGCGGCGCTGCCGGAAGGTGGACTGTATGCGCCCATGGCCTATCTGCTCAGGCTGCCGGCCAAACGGATACGCCCGGTGCTTACGTTGATGGCTTGTGAGCTATTCGGTGGCAAGGCGGATGAAGCACTCGATGAAGCATTGGCCATCGAACTCTTCCACAACTTCACCCTTATGCACGACGACATCATGGATGCCGCTTCGTTACGGCGAGGGCAGCCGACCGTGCATGCGAAATGGAACCTCAACACGGCCATATTGAGCGGTGATGCCATGCTAGTGATGGCGTACAAAGCCCTGGGTGCGCATACGGACATTCTTAAGGTCTTCAACACCTGCGCTACCGAGGTGTGCTTGGGCCAACAGCTCGATATGGAGTTCGAGCAGCGTGGTGATGTCAGCCTGGTGGAGTACCGAGAAATGATCCGACTGAAGACCGCTGTTCTACTTGCCGCAGCGCTGCGCATCGGTGCGATAAAGGCAGGCGCTGGGTTGCAGGACCAGGAGCGCATAGCTGCTTTTGGTGAAGGATTGGGACTTGCCTTCCAACTGCGCGATGATCTGTTGGACGCTTTCGGCGACCCGGCATTGACCGGCAAAGAGCTAGGCGGTGATCTGCGTAACGGCAAGAAGACCTGGATCCTGATCCGGGGTCTGGAGCTGGAACGTGAGCTCGGGACGCCCGTGTTGACCACTGAACTCGCCAAGCCTTCTGCGGAGAGGAATGTGGTACGCATGGCCGAACATCTGCGCGAGATCGGTGTGGAGCGTGAAGCAGAGCAGGAAGCGGATCGCTTGGAAGCAATAGCGATCGCCAACCTGGAGGCCATCGATCCATCGCGCCAACGCACAGTCTCGCTTTTCGCGCTGGCGGATGCGCTACGCGTACGTGCAGCCTAGCCCAATAGGTCGTGTAGGGCAGACTTCAGTTCGCGGTGCTCGAACGTGAACCCGAGAGTGAGCAGCCTTTCGTTGCTTGCACGTGAACC
>JAEYWT010000248.1 GCA_023428865.1 Bacteroidota bacterium
GCTGTGGACGGAGCAAGGTGCCATGGAAGTGGAGCGATACGTACCCGAGCAATGGCAGGTGCATGGCGACCGGGTGGTGTACCTGGACATCAACCGCGAGCTGCGTTCCATGCACATCAGCGGCAAGCGCGAACAGCTGGCCACCGAGTCGAACATCTCGCGCTTCGACCTATATGGTGATGCGGTGGTCTATCCCAGTCCGGCAGGTGGGGTAGTGGTGGTCTGCAACCGGAAACGATACACTTATTGAGCCTGCCCGTCGGCGTGTGTCAACGTCCACAAACGGATCGCCTGGCTCTTACCTTTCAGTTCGGTGCTGCCGATCTCGCGCAGCGGATATGTTGCTGGCAATCGTAGCACACTGATCAGGTCTTGCGAGATCAGGTTATCCACGCCATGTGCGTTGCACTGGTTCTGGATGTGCGCTGCGGTGTTCACCACATCACCGGAATAGATGCGTTCCTTCTTCACAAGGCCAACCTCGCCCGTGGTTACCGGTCCGTAGTGGAAACCGGCCTTGAAGACCGGTGCCAGGCCGTAGCGTGCTTCGTAGTGAGCGGCCCGCTTGCGCAGTTTCGCGCGGATATCGAGGAAGCATCGGATGCATCGTTGTTTACGCATGCCCTTCCGGAAAGACCAGCTCACGCTGATCTCATCACCCACGTACTGGTAGATCTCGCCTCTTGAATAGAGGATGGGATCAGTGATGTCGGCGTAGAGCTCGTTGAGCAACTGGAAATACTTGGTGTGCCCCAGCCTTTCCGCGATGGTGGTGGAGGAGCGCATATCCAAGAACATGAAGATGCGCATTTCTTGGCGCGGCTTGTGGTAGAAACCGGTGAGGTAGCTGATCCCGCGGTTACCGTATTGGTCATCCAGCCGAACGAGTAACATGGTCGCTGCCATCAACAAGGTCCAATAGAGGTAGGCGCTAAGGAAGGGATAAGAGAGAATGCGATCCTGGTAGGGGAGTGAGGCCACTTCCGAAGCTGGAAGAACGGCCGACAACAGCAACATCAGCGCGAAGAGCAGCACTGCCATCATGCTAGCTGCGCGGAAATACGGGTATCGGCGCCAGCGATCGCGCAAGACGAAGATGTAAAGTCCACCGCCGAGTAGACCGGCGAGCAAGGCCGTAAGGAAACGCTCGTTGATGCGGTCGATCAGATGGCTAGGTGCGGCGTTGGCTACCAGCGCGGCGTGCTCGAACATAGCCGCGATGCAGGCCATGACCACCCAGGCCAGAGTGATGCGCAACACGCGTTGGAAGCGAAGGCGGGTGCGGGGGATGCGTTCGGAAGCCAAGGCCGCGAAATTAACGGAGGTGTTCAGAGCGATGTGAAGCGATCGTCACGCCTGCGTGGTCTTGGCATTACGCTTTTGATGTGCTTCCACCGGGAGCAGAACCAGGTAGTACACGGCAAGCAACACCAGCCCACCGATGAAGAGCGCTTCGGATATGCCATGACCTCTGCCTTCGTAGAAGAAGTCGCCGATCATCCAGGTGCTGTTGGCGAAGATCCAGAAGATCACGGCTATGGCATGGAACAGCTCCCGACGGTTGCGGCGGCATTGCCAGGTGATGAAGAAGGCCATGGCCACCGTGGGGAAGACCATCACCAGGCCGGTCAGCTTGTATTCCATCAACCAGGCCAGGTCCTTGACCAGCCACAGGATGATGTGCAGGTTCTCGTTCACGCGGATGCTGGGCATCGTGATCATCAACAGCGGACTTTGCACAAAGGTCTGCGGCAGGACATATTCGGTAACGGACAGTTCCACTACTTTTCAGCCATGATCCGGTCGATCGTGCTGGTACTTACCGTTTGGGGGCTGCTCCAAACGGGTTCGGCATGGGCCTTCTACATCCACTTGCATGGCTTGGTCACCGAGCATTTCTCCGGCGATGCGCTGAAGGGGGTGCAGGTGCGCTTGGTGAAGGACAGCGTGGAGCGCGAAACGGCCATCACCGGAAGCAACGGCAAGTACGAGCTGTACCTCGAACGCGGGTACAACTATCAGGTGTGGTTCTACCGGAACGACCTGGTCACCAAACACGTGGTGATCGATGCGCGGAAGGTGCCGCTCTTCCCGGATGTGCCGTTCTACGACATGGATCTGCAGATGACCATGTTCACCTGGATCGATGGTTTCGACCTGGAACTCTACTTGGAGCCGGTGGCCAAGGCCGAATACAGGCAGACCATCCGCAACCTTAGCTGGGATGTGGACCACACCAAGGATTTCCAGTCGCGATCGCAACGCGTGATGATCCACTACGAACGTGAGGTAGCCGAGCGCAGCCGTAAGTTGGCGATGAAGGGCACCACCAAGAAGACCCGTCGGAAACGCATGGTGAATTTCTGATGGGACCAATGCGGATATTCCTGATCGTTCTGTCCCTGATCTTCTCTGCGACGAGTTCGATCGCTCAGGATCTATTGCTCTATGGTAGGGTGCGCGAGCATGAGCGTCCTGTTCCGATACCGCAAGCCGCCATTGCTATAAAGGCGGATGGCGTAGCACTGTTCCAATTGGGTTGCGATAGTACAGGGCGCTATGAAGTGACCTTGGATGTTGGCAAGGTCTGGCACGTGGACTATTCGGCAGCCGGAAGAGTGAGCAAATCGATCGTACTGGACTTGCGCGATACTCCTTCGACTGATGGTGGGTACGGCATGAACGTGGATATCCGTTTGTTCACCGCGGATAAGAGCAAGGATGTGTCGTTCTTGAAAGAGCCGATCGGAACTTGTCGCTATGTAGCCGCTAGCGACGCCATCCAATGGGACATGGAGTACACGGCACCTCGCATGCAGCGGCTGGCGGCGATTTATCCGCTTCAGTACGAAATAGACGCGGATACCACGAAGGTTTCCGGTCAGTGAGCGTAGCGCGTTACCAGTCTCACGGCTTCCACCGCTTCCTTCACATCGTGGACACGTAAGACGGCCGCGCCGTTGAGCAGGGCAATGGTGTTGAGCACCGTGGTGCCGTTCAAGGCATCGGCTGGGGTGGTGGCCAATACCTCATTGATCATACGCTTGCGGGAAACACCGACCATTACAGGAGCACCGAGGGCTTTCACACGGCCTAGTTCGCGCAGCAAGGTGTAGTTGTGGTCGAGGTCCTTGCCGAAGCCGAAGCCGGGGTCTAGGATCACATCGCCGATACCGGCTTCATGGGCAGCGTTCAGTCGTTCGCTCAGGAAACGCGTCACTTCTGCAGCCACATCGGTATAGGTAGGGGAGCGTTGCATGGTGGCTGGCGTACCCTGCATGTGCATGGCCACATACGGCACACCCAAGCGGGCCACGGTGGAGAGCATCGCGGCATCGCGCAAGCCGGCACCTATATCGTTCACCAGGGAAGCTCCGGCTGCCACGGCCTCACTGGCAACGACAGCGCGCCAGGTGTCCACGCTGATCAGCGCTGCTGGAAAACGCTGGTGTATGGCCTCGATCACCGG
>JAEYWT010000302.1 GCA_023428865.1 Bacteroidota bacterium
ATTTCATATCACTAGCGAAGACCAACATGGTCTCATCCTTGTCCAAGGTGGGATGGCCGATCGTGATGGTATCGTTCTTCTCCGGACGCAGGTTCAATTTCACCGGTTCGGCGTAGTTGTTACCCACTTTCTTGCTTACCCAGATATCGCAGCCGTACACCTTCTTCTTCTCCATGGGGCACCGCGTGAAATACATCATGGTACGCTTGCTGTTGAAGGTCGGAGCTCCTTCATTACCACCGGTATTGATGGTGATGGGTAACTTTGTGGGCTCGCTCCATTTACCCAACCGATCGCGGCTGCTGGTGAAGAGGTCGCTGAAACTTTCGCCGATGATCTGATCGGTCTCCGTACCGGTGGATCCCGGGCGCGTGCTGGTGAACACCACCATTTCGTTCTTCTTGTCGGCGAACGCTGGGGTGAAATCGTATTGCGGGGTGTTCAGAAGAACTTCTGGATCCACACTGTAGCGGGTGGGTGAATCCTTCCATGCTTGGGCTTGCTGGCATTCTGCAATGCTGGCGTCGGCACGCGCATCACCGGGCTTCTTTTCCTTGAACCGGTTGTAAGCTGCGATGGCCTCCGGGTACTTGCCTTCCTGTTTCAGCATATCACCGATATACAGGTAGGTGATGGGGTCGGTATACTGCGCCTTGTTCGCCTTATCATACCAGACAGCGGCCTGCTGGGCATCGCCCAATGCCTTGTACGATTCGCCAACCTTGAAGATGAGCTCGGCCTTGGTGCTGGCCTTTTTCTCAACGGTATAGGCTTTCTTGTACAGTTCGATGGCATTGAAGTAGAAGCCCTTCTTGTAGGCCTCGTCCGCCTCTTCCGCAAGCTTGCTTTGAGCAGCAGCAGTGGTGACGAAAAGAATGCTAACGAACAGGCTGGCAAGGAGTTTCCTTGTGATCATCTCGTGCGTGTGGGTGAGAGGTCGGGTTTTCCGGTTCCGGGCGAAGATAAGCAGATCCCTAAATGGCAAGCGGTTTGGAAAAAAAGGTGTGAACCGCCCACCCCTCACCCTTGGCACCCTACCGGGTGAACATGAGCTCGCGCATCTTAGGGAGCGGCCACAGCTCATCATCCACCATCAGCTCCAGTTTATCGCTGTGGTAGCGGATGCGGTCGAAGAACGGCTTCACCTTGTCGCAGTAGGCGATGGCTTTCTCCCGTGTGTCTTCCAAGGCGTTAGCTTTCTTACGGGCCTCGGTCATTTCTTCCACTAGGCCAACGATCATGCTGATATGCTCGCTGATCTCCTCGATGAGCTTCACCTGAGTAGCCGAGGCTTTTTTGCCTTTCTCCCCTCCCAGCACCTCGCGTAGCCCGCGCACGTTCTCCAGCAACCGGTTCTGGTATGCGATGGCGGTGGGCACGATGTGGTTCTGCGCCAGATCGCCACACACGCGGCCTTCGATCTGCAGCTTCAGGACGTAGCTGTGCAGTTCGATCTCATGACGGGCTTCTAGTTCAACTGGTGAAAGTACCCCCATGGCAGCGAAGAGCTCCTTGGTCTCTTTCCGGCTCCATACATCCAAAGCACGGGGTGTATCGGCAATGTTGCTCAAACCACGCTTGGCGGCTTCTTTCCTCCATTCCTCGCCGTAGCCGTTCCCCTCGAAGCGGATGGCCTTGCTCTCCACGATCAGATCGCGGATCACACGCAGCACGGCCTCGTCCTTCTTCACCCCTTTGTCGATCAGGGCATCCACGGTCTTCTTGAAGGCGCGGAGCTGATGGGCCACGATGGTGTTGAGCACCGTCATGGAAGCGGCGCAATTGGCACTGCTGCCTACTGCCCTGAACTCGAACTTATTGCCGGTGAAGGCGAAGGGACTGGTGCGGTTACGGTCGGTATTGTCTAGAAGCACCGACGGAATGCGGCCGATATCGAGTTTCAGCTCGGTCTTGCTCGCTGGCGACATGGCCCCTTTGATGTTCTTCTCCAAGCCATCCAACAGCTGGGTGAGGTAGTCGCCGATGAACACGCTGATGATGGCGGGTGGGGCTTCGTTCGCCCCCAAGCGGTGGTCGTTGTTGGCCGAGGCGATGCTGGCGCGCAGCACATCCGCATGGCTATGGATCGCTTTGATCGTATTCACGAAGAAGGCCAGGAATTGGATGTTCTCCTTGGGCGTCTTCGCCGGGCGCAGCAGGTTCTTGCCCGTATTGGTGGCGAGGCTCCAGTTGTTGTGTTTTCCACTTCCGTTTACCCCGGCGTAGGGTTTTTCGTGGAACAACACGCGGAAGTGGTGCTTGCGTGCCGTTTTCTCCATCACGTCCATCAGCAGCATGTTGTGGTCCACGGCCAGGTTCAACTCTTCGAACACGGGAGCGCACTCGAACTGGTTAGGGGCCACTTCGTTGTGCCGTGTCTTTACCGGAATGCCCAGTTTGAGCGATTCAGTCTCGAATTCGCGCATGAAGGCCACGGCGCGATCGGGGATGCTTCCGAAGTAGTGGTCTTCCAACTGTTGCCCTTTCGCTGGGGTGTGGCCGAACAGCGCACGACCGGCCATCATGATATCGGGCCGGGCATAGAACAGGGCCTCATCGATCAAGAAGTACTCCTGCTCCCAACCCAGGGTACAGGTAACTTTGGTCACCTCCTTGTCGAAGTATTGGCAAACCGCGGTGGCGGCTTCATCCACGGCTTTGATGGCGCGAAGCAAGGGCATTTTGTAATCGAGCGCCTCACCGGTGTAGCTGATGATGTTGGTAGGAATGCACAGGGTGCGGCCCATGAGGAAAGCCGGGCTGCTGGGATCCCACGCCGTATAACCCCTTGCTTCAAAGGTGTTCCGAATGCCGCCATTGGGGAAGCTGCTCGCATCAGGCTCTTGCTGCACCAGCATGCTCCCGTCGAATCGTTCGATGCTTCGGCCACCACCGATGGGTTCGAAAAAGGCGTCGTGCTTTTCGGCGCTGGTGCCCGTGAGCGGCTGGAACCAGTGGGTATAGTGCGTGGCACCCTTGCTGGAAGCCCATTCCTTCATACCACTGGCCACCTGATCGGCGAGCTTCCGGTCGATACTCGAGCCTTGATGGATGGCCTGCCGCACGGCGAAGTAGGCATCCTCGGTCAGGAACCTGCGCATGGCATCTTCGTTGAAGACGCTGCTACCGAAATAC
>JAEYWT010000155.1 GCA_023428865.1 Bacteroidota bacterium
GTGAAAGTGGTGTCTATCGTACCATCGCCGTATGACCAGATCCCAAGCGCAGGTAGGATCCCGTCGGTAACGATGTTCGGGATGAACGAAATGCCTTCGCCTTGATGTTCAGCATAGAAATCAACGAAGAATGCTGGGCCACAGGTGGTGGCATTCCCGTCCACATCAACCCAATGGCCATAGGTGGAGGCACATGCTCCGAGCTGTCGCGTAAGTGTTACGAAGTGTGGCCCCGGTAACGCCCACGTGTGTACAGGGCTAGGGGTGTCGCTGGTGGTGCCATCGCCGAACTCCCAGAACCAACTGCCTTCAGTGGTTCCCAGCGCCGTGCTTTGGAATGCATTGGTGTTGGTGGATAGGCCTCCGGAATCGAAGCTTGCCTCCGGCCCATCCAAGCAGGTGTTCAGTGGAACACGCACTTGGCGGCAAAAGGTGGACGAGCAGAATGCACCTTCAACGGCGGTCAGGGTGAGGCACACGGTGTAGACCCCGGCCTGTTGGAACTGATGACCGGGAGAGGACGCAGCAATGGAGCCATCGCCAAAGCTCCACGAGGCTGTGGTGGCTAGGCCGTAGGTGCGGGAACTGTCAGCAATGATCAGTGTGAGCCCATCGGTGCTGTAGTTGAACGCTGGCTGAAGGAGCACATCGCAAATGGGCTGCGCCTGCAAGGCCGCGGTCGCGAGCAGTCCCCAACCGGACAAGCATGATCTAACGAAGCCTCGATCCGAACTCATGTTGCAAACGGAATTGAATGATGTGGCCACGCATCCAAAGCGCACCTTCGCTGCCGAAGGCGGAAAGCGGGGTGTAGTACTGAGGTTCAGCGTAGGCACTGATGTGTTCCGTGATCATGAACCCAAGGCTGGCGCCGAGGTGTGCGT
Source organism: Bacteroidota bacterium (assembly GCA_023428865.1). Lineage (GTDB taxonomy): Bacteria > Bacteroidota > Bacteroidia > Flavobacteriales_F > PHOS-HE28 > PHOS-HE28. The sequence continues at coordinate 885 of JAEYWT010000155.1, forward strand.
TCAACCGTGGACCATGATGTTGGTCCAATCGTTGGTCCGCTAGGTCGATCACACGGAGTCCACCATCGGCATCTTCTTGGATCAGGCTCTTGCCTTCGCGCTGGGTGGGTATCCATGCGGTAAGGCCACCGAATGCACCATAGCGCCATCGGCGAACGTGGCCATGCCATGCCAACGTAAGTGGTACGTGGATGGCACCATATAGATTCCGGGCATGTGTGTTGCGGCTCGGTCCAGGGCGTACACTGCTCACCGTGTCGATGCTCCACGAATAGATCACGTCCTGGTTGTTGTTGTATAGCGTTTCCGTCCAGTTCGTGTCCACATCGGTGAAGGCTTCTAGTGATCGCTCTTCGAAGGAGAAGGTGCTTCGGTCCAGTGCCAGACCAGCTCCTGCGGAAAGGCTCCAACCACTGCGCCAAGTGCGCCCCACGGAAAGACCCCACTGGGTGGAGCCATGCCAGCGTTCGGCATCGTTCAATGCGGTCTGGTCTGAGCCGCGCCGTTCGCCTTTCAGTTGACCAAGCCCCGCATAGGCTCCGATCCACCATTGGCCTGCCGGCAACACGTATGGTGCGACCAACCTGCCCCTCTCTGGTGTGCCTGGTTCCATTTCACGAGCAACAGGGCCACGACCAGCGAGGCGCAGCACATCTACGGCCATGGACCTTGGTGCAGCTTGGTCGATGGCATCGATCCCTGCGTTGGCAGAAGGGGAACCCGTTGATCCGTCTGTGGTATTGCTGGTAAGAGCCGTATTCGGGCTTTGGCTATCGGATAAGGGTGAAGTGCTGTTTTTGGCAGAGGGGACTTTGCTGCTCCGCTGTGTTACGGATGCGTCGTTCCTCGACCCTTGAGCAGCGAGACTTGGACCATCACTGGAAGCGGAACTGCTTGTTTGCGTGGGCTGTGCGGCGTTGTTCGTTCGATCACTGGGCTGCGTAAGAGTGGCTGTGTTCTCAGTGCGAGATCCTTCTTCATCGATATGGGCAGGAGACTTTGTCTTGGTTTCCGTATCGCCAGCAAGAGAAGTTGTTTTGTCTACGTGTGTGGTGTGCTGGTCCGGTGCCTCCACTGCTGCGTTCTGTGCCACGGGTGAGGCCTCTGGATCGGCCATGTGGTGTAGGCCGAGGTAAGCCGCGCTGGAAATGGTGAGCGCAATACCGGCAGCGATCATCAGCCAATTGCGCCAGCCGATGGCACCCTTTGGACCAGGGTCCCAACCCAGTTGGTGGGCCAATGCGTCGCGTACCGCGCGAGGTGGGGTCACCTCTGCGTCGTACAGCGCTTCGAAGCGTTCGTCAATGGGATCCTTTTCCCGCATGATGCAAGACTTCTTTTCGTTCGATGCGAGCCTGCAGGTAGCTGCGGGCCTTTGACAATTGACTGCGTGATGTGCTTTCGCCGCAGCCGAGCATGGCCGAGATCTCGGCATGGTCGAAGCCTTCGATCGCGTATAGGTTGAACACGTGCCTGTACCCATCGGGCAGTTCGGCGATCAGCTTCATCAGCTCTTGTTCACCGAGGCGGTCTATGGCCAAGGAGTCCACTGGCGCTTCGGGCATATGCTCCATACCGATGCGCTCCTGTTGGAAGGACTTCTTGCGGTAGTGGTTGATCGCAGTGTGTACCATGATCCGGCGTATCCAGCCTTCCAGTGAACCTTCCATGCGGAAAGCCGACAGTTTCTCGTACACCCGTATGAAGCCCTCCTGCATCAGGTCCTGTGCTTCGAGCTGGTGGCGGGCATAGCGGAGACACACAGCGTACATACGCCGTGCGTACCGCGTGTACAGGGATTCCTGACAACGGCGGTCCCCGGCCAGGCAACCCTGGACGAGCTCACGTTCGGTCAATTCGCGCAACCTGGAAAGGCCTTTCCAACCACTAGACAGCAGCCGGTGGGCCAACGCTGCCTGTGCCTGCAATTCCCTGCAAGGTAAGGGGAACCACTAGGCGAATAGGTGGACTTGGACCGTCGAAACAAACGACAGCATCCGTCTTACAAACGCCTGTAACCGCTTACAACTGGTTACTGGCCGGATCCGCTTACTGGCCAGCTGAACGTTTGCATCGTCGATCGGCAACAGCACCGGCGGCTGAAATGAAAGTCACCCACAAACACACAAGAGCCATGAACACGCTGAAGAACAAAGTACACCTGATCGGTAATCTCGGATTCGACCCTGAAGTGCGGGAGATCGCCAAAGGACGCAAGGTGGCCCGCCTATCCGTAGCCACCAACGATAGCTACCGCAATGCCAGCGGAGAGCGCGTTACGGACACCCAGTGGCATACCGTCGTGGCCTGGGGCACCACCGCCGATGCCGTGGAGAAGATGCTGCGCAAAGGATCGCCCGTAGCCTTGGAAGGCCGCTTGGTACACCGCAGCTACGAGACCAAGGATGGGGTGAAGCGCTACATCACCGAAGTGGTCATGAACGATTTCCAACTCTTGCAACCCAAGCAGGAAGCGGCTGCGTAAAGCTTCTTCCGCAGGAATGAGAAGCGGTCCCGAACTTCGGGGCCGCTTCTGCTTTTCACCTCTCTCCATGGCCGAACATCCCACCCCACTCAGGCGCCGTAAACGTTGGCTTATCCTTTTCGGTGCACTCCTGATCACGGTGCTGCTGGTGGTGGCATTGCTGTTGCCCTATTTGTTGAAGCGGTATGTCGAAACACACAGCGAGGAGTGGATCGGCCGGAAGGTGACCATTGACCGCATCATCCTCAACCCCTTCACCTTCCGCTATGGCATAAGCGGGGTAACCTGCTACGAGCCCAAAAGCAACGAGGTGTTCGTTTCGTGGAAGAGCATCAGCGTGCGCAGCAATTTGTGGGCGGGTTTCCAAGAGAACGACTGGCGCTTCAACGGACTGCGGATCGAGTCGCCCTATTTCCACATCGTACAGAACGGCAAACGCTTCAATTTCAGCGATCTGTTGGAACTCGGGGGTGATGATACCACGGCCACCGATACCAACGCAGCCGTGCGTTTCAGCATGGCGGACATCGTCCTGAACGATGGACGTATCGACTATAAGAGCGATGTTCTCGCCGCACCCGTTGGCATCCGCGGTCTGAAAGTCACGAGCAACCTCATCTCCTCGGAGAATGCCCACATGGAGTTCGCCCTCGGCTTCGATCTACAGGATGGCGGCCGTATGGATGGTGGATTCATGCTGGATACGGAGAAGTCGCAGTATGCGGTCGATGCGCATCTGAAGGCGTTCGCTCTGCCGCAATTACTGCCATACCTCCAGGACTTCTTCACCTGTGGCTCGTTGGATGGAACCTTGGACCTCGACCTCAATGTGTTGGATAGCTACGCTGATACCACCAGCTTAGCCCTTAGCGCTGGTCTCGACCTGCACACGGTGAAGCTGACCGACCCAAGCCTGGCGCCGCTCTTCGCCTTGGAGCACGCCCATGCGCGGTTGGATACGCTCGTTTCGAGGGATCAACGCGTGGAGATGGGCGAAGTGGAATTAAAAGGTGCGGACCTGAGCTTCGTGATGCTCGCCGATGGCAGCGACAACTGGACGCGCCTGCTGAAGCTGGACACCACCGCTGTTGCCGGAGATAGCGTAGCCACCAAGTTGCAGGCCAGTGAGAGCAACGTGTTCGTGCTGCTCGCGGAATACGTCAGCTACCTAGGCGAGCAGATCGTGGCCAGCGAATACACGGCGAAGAAATTGGAGCTGACCAACAGCACGGTGCGTTTCGAGGACCACACGCCTGCGCTGCCATTCCGCTACGCCATCTCTGGCATCAACGTAGCCTCCAAGCGGATCTCCAGCGAACAGAAGGAGGGTGTCATTACGGCATTGGCCACCTTGAACGAGACGGGTACGCTGGAGGCCGAAGCCATCTTCGACCCACACGACCTACGCAACGTAGTGGTGGACCTCACGGTGGACGGTATGGACCTGGCACACCTTGATCCGTATTTCCGTTGGTATGCAGCACACCCCGTGCAAGATGGTATGCTGCGCTACACCACGACCACTTCCGTGTTCGAAGGGAAGATCGACTCGCAGAACCAGTTGCGCGTGGATCGACTGAAGCTCGGCAAGAAGGTGGACGAGCATGACCCCGAGATCTACGTGCTGCCACTGCGCTTGGCAACGGGATTGTTGAAGGACGTGAAAGGGGTGATCGAATTCGACATTCCGGTGAAAGGCGATCTGAAGGATCCGCAGTTCAGGGTGTGGCCGTTGGTGTGGAAGGTGATCAAGAACCTCGTGGTTAAAGCCGCTACCGCACCGGGGCGCTTGTTGGTCCGTGCATTCGAAGGAGCCGATGAGGAGGATCTGGAGCGGGTACGGCTCGAGTACATGCAGCCAGGACCATTGAAACCACAGCAGAGGACATTGAAACAACTGGCTTCGGCCCTTAAGTCGAAGCCAGAGCTTACCGTGGATCTGGTCTCCATTGTTGATGCGAACATGGAGGCGAAAGAGATCGCCGTGTTCCATGCGAAGAAGGCGTTCCTATTCCCGGAGCAGGCAACGATCACCGGTGCTGATAGCTTACGCATAGCCGAACAGGGTACACGCGACAGCACCTTCACCACCTATGTGAACGAACGCACACCGAGCATGCATGGCAAGTCGCTGCACGATCGTTGCCTTTTCCTTCTTGGTGCAGCCGAAGCAGACCGCATCGCCAACGAGCTGGAATATGCACGGCGCGAAAGCACCATGCAGTTCCTTTTGGCGCAAGGCGTAGATGCCGCACGTGTGCGCTACCGCGAAGGCACGGCCGAGGAACTCGCCGGACAACGCGGTGTGCCGGGTTTCCGGTTCGTGTATGATGTGGGGGAGTAAGTCACCTCCGTCCGCGCGTGGACTTCAACGAAGTTCATTCGCTCTAGGTGGTGTCACTTCTCTCCCTGTATCAGGAACGGCGTAGTGCCATCGGTAACGATCACCTTGGCGTTCGGCGAGGTGGCCAGGGCTTTGAAGGCCTCGATACTCTGGTAGCGAATGATGGATTCGTTCAATCCCTCGGCCAGCACTTTCTGGGCATCGCGTAAACCTTCGGCTTCGATCACGCGGCGTTCGGCTTCCTTGCGTTCGCGCAGTAGCTCGAATTCCATCTGCTGGGCACGCTGCTCGGCTTCCAACTTGTCTTCAATGGCTTTGGCCAATCCTGGTGGCATCTTGATGCTCTTCATCAGCACGCGTTCGATGATGAAGCCGCGCTCGTTCAGCAGGCTGTTCATGTGCTCGGAGATCTCGTTCTCGATGAGGGCGCGCTGGGCACTGTGCATATCCTTGGCGAAGTAGCGCGCACAGATGTCCGCCGCTGCACTGCGGAACACGCTTACGATCATGCCCTGTTCGTAATCGGTGCCGATGGTGGCGATGATGTGGGGCACTTTCTCCGGCTGGATGCGGTATAGGATGCTGATCTCGCACTGCACGTTAAGGCCCTCTTTGCTCGGAAGCGCTAGCTCCACTTCGCGGTTCACTGTGCGCACCGGCACTTTGATCACCCGGGTGGTGAAGGGGTTCACGCCCACAAGGCCGGCGGTTATGATCCGTTCGTTCAACTTGCCGAAGCGCTGTTTTACACCAACGGTGCCTTGGCGAACGGTGGTACAAGAGCTGTGCAGCGCCATACACGCGGCGATCAGCAAGAGGTGTCTCATCGTCGTGGTTTTCCGGAAGGTACCGCCCCCAATGCCAGGTAACGTTAAGATCCGATTAGGATCTACAAAGCGTAGGCTGGCGTGGCTTGCCAAGGCGCCGTTGGCCGGGCAGGAGGCTACTAAGCACACTTCGATTTGGCAGATACCGCCGATCCTCCTACTTTTGCCGTCCCTTAACGGGGTACCTTCCCTGGTAGCTCAGCTGGTTAGAGCACATGACTGTTAATCATGGGGTCGCTGGTTCAAGTCCAGCCCGGGGAGCAAGTGAGAGAGCCGCAAGCGCGGCTTTCTTCGTTTAACGCCATAGCTCAACCCCAAGCGTCATGCAACTGATCACCGTAGGAACCGTCGCTTTCGACCGTATCGAAACCCCCTTCGGCGTGGCCGAGAAGACCGTGGGCGGTGCCGCCACGTACATCAGCCTAGCGGCCTCGGTGTTCTTGGAGAAAATGGGCCTGGTGAGCGTGGTGGGCGATGATTTCCCCGAACCGGTGATGCAGCAGCTTCGTGACCGGGGGGTGAACCTCGATGGTCTGGAGGTGCTAAAGGGGAAGGAGAGCTTCTTCTGGGCCGGGCGCTACCACTACGATATGAACAGCCGGGACACCTTGGAGACCCGCCTGAACGTACTGTTGGATCTGGACCCCAAGCTGCCTGCGGAGTACCGCAAGGCGCCGTATGTGATGCTCGGCAACCTCGACCCCACCGTGCAAGGCAAGGTGTTGGACCAAATGGAACAACGCCCCGCGCTGGTGGCCATGGACACCATGAACTTCTGGATGGATAGCGCCATGGACAAGTTGAAGGAGGTGATCGCGCGCGTGGATATCCTCACCATCAACGATGCGGAGGCGCGCCAGCTGAGCGGTGAGCACAGCTTGGTGAAGGCTGCCAGCAAGATCCTGGCCATGGGACCGAAATACCTGGTGGTGAAGAAAGGTGAACACGGCGCGCTGCTCTTCGGTCAAGGCCGCGTGTTCTTCGCACCGGCACTGCCGCTGGAAGATGTGATCGACCCCACCGGTGCTGGCGACACGTTCGCTGGTGGCTTCATCGGCTACCTCGCCCGCACCCAGGACCACAGCTTCGACAACCTTAAACGCGCCATCATCGTGGGCAGTGCTATGGCCAGCTTTACCTGTGAGAAGTTCGGCATCGAACGCTTGGCCGAAGTGAGCCGAGAGGATATCGATGAGCGCATCCAACAGTTCGTGGAACTGGTGGACTTCGATATTGAGCTGGTAGAGGGCTGATATCCGGAACAGTTCACCGATCGTAAAACGGTGCCTTTTACAGTGGTCCGACCGTATGCTACGGCTACTTAGAAGTTGTGTGTAAGGTCCGGTGAAAAAACGAGATCAGCCGGGACATACACAATGCCACCGGACGCCTGCCGTTCGCGCCCCTGCCGACAACTGAGGTCGTACTCCCTTTCCCACGCGGTATGTGAACGCTCTTCAAGGATGGAGTCGTGTGCATATGGGTTCAGGAATTCACTGATCGCGTGCGCATGGATGGACTCCTGATCCACATGGATGTCATAGGTGAAGCGGATATCTTCCAAGAGGCTGTCTCCACTCGGAGTGAAAGCCCGTAGTTGACGTTCTCCGGGTTTGCGTTCACAATTGCATGAACATCGACTGCATTGATGGAGCAGTGGGAGACCTGCGGTAAGTATCAGGAAGAAGGATGCTCTCATGACCGATAGGTCGCTTCAAGCCATCCGCTTCGCCACCTCGTCCCAGTTCACCACCTGCCACCAGTTGGCCACGTATTCGTTGCGCTTGTTCTGGTACTTCAGGTAGTAGGCGTGCTCCCACACGTCAAGTGCGAGGAGCGGCTTGCCCTTCAAGTCGCTCATGTCCATCAACGGACAATCCTGGTTGGGAGTAGAGCCGATAACGAGTTCGCCATTGCGCTCCACCAGCCAAGCCCAGCCGCTGCCAAAGCGTTTCATGGCGGCATCGGTGAAGGTCTCCTTGAACTTCTCGAAGGAACCGAAGCTCGCGTTCAAGGCATCTAGCACTTTCCCTTCGGGGGAGCCCTTGCCGCCGGGCCCCATTACCTGCCAGAAGAAGTTGTGGTTCCACGCGCCGCCTGCGTTGTTGCGCACCTTGGCGCTGAAGGTGCCGATGTGCGCAAGTAGGTCAGCTTCATCCTTGGCTTGCACGCCTTCCGCAACGATGGCTTCGTTCGCATTCTTCACATACGCCGCATGGTGCTTGGTGTAGTGGATCTCCATGGTCTGCGCATCGATCGTAGGCTCCAACGCGGTGTACGCATAGGGGAGAGCGATCTGCGCAAGTTGGAGGGCGGGCGATCCAGCGGTTGTTGGCGTTGGCCCTTTCGCTTCGCCCTCCTGTTCAGCAGGTGCGTTGCACGAAGCGGCGCTAGCCAGTGCCGGACCAGCTACGAGCGCTCCCAGTGAAACCTTCAGTGAACGGGAAAGGAATTGTTTGCGGTCCATGGTGCCAAGGTAGTCACAGACAGGTGGTGCGGGATGGAACGCAGATGACGCGGATATGGTTGATGAACGCAGATAGCAGCCTTATTAGCGCTCTTTCGGATCAGCGCCTATCTGTTGGATCAGCGTGATCAGCGTTCCATCCATACCGCGAACTAGCCGAAGCTCACCAATAACTGGCCCTTCTCCACGGCCTTGCCTTGCGCTGCGTGTACCGCACTTACCGTGGCGTCGCCGGGCGCTTTGATCATGTTCTCCATCTTCATGGCTTCGAGCACG
>JAEYWT010000038.1 GCA_023428865.1 Bacteroidota bacterium
GTGCAGCCTAGCCGAATAAGTCGTGAAGGGCGGACTTCAGTTCGCCGTGCTCGAACGTGAAGCCGAGAGCCAGCAGCCTTTCGTTGCTTGCACGGGAACCAGCCAGGAGGATGTCAGCCAATTCGCCGAGTGCAAGACGCAGCATGAAGCCGGGGACCTTCGGCAGGAAATACGATCGATGAAGCACCTGTGCAAGGGTCCGCATGAGGGTGTCGTTGGTCACATCGTTACCGGTGTTCACATTGTAGGCTCCTATGAAACGTTCATTGAACAGCGCAGCCAAGTAGATACGGACTAGGTCCTCCAGGTGTACCCAAGGCACCCATTGCTTTCCACTACCCAGCGCAGCCCCAGCCCCCCATCGCACTGGTAGCGCCAGTTTCTTCAGCGCCCCACCTTCCCGGGCAAGAACCATGGGCGTTCTCAACTTCACCACACGTGTGTGTGCCTCCCATTCGTCAACGGCCTTTTCCCATTCCACACTGATGTGTGCGATGGTATCACTCCCTGGAGGGTCGGACTCGGTGAACACCTTGTTCGTTGTTACGGCCCCGTAATAGTTGATGCCTGCAGCGCTTACGAAGGCGTCGATCCGCTGACCGCTACGCTCCACAGCGGAGTGCAACAGCCTGGCCGATGATGCACGGCTATCGATCAATTCGTTCAGCCGTGCTCTGGTCCAGCGTTTATCCGCAATCCTTGCACCGGCCAAATGGACAACGTGGCTCACACCTTCAAGACATCGCTCGTCCAAGGTGCCATTTGCAAGGTCCCATTGGAAGGTGTTCTGCGCCGGGTTCGAACTTCCGCGGCCCAGCTTGTGTACGCGATGACCTTGCCCTTCTAACGCCCCGGAAAGCGCGTTGCCGATAAGCCCTGAGGCGCCGGTGATGAGGATCGTGGCCATGTGATGTGTGCCACGAAGGAAACGTTCAGCACGGCCTATGGTTCAGTCCTTCACAAGGATCAACAGCAATTCAGGGCACCATTACACGAGATGCGAAGTGTGCGCCATTGGATAGCCCTTGCACCCGCACGATCGCGAGGCCATGATGATGACGAGGTATCTCGATCACAGCCGGAGCATTGCGATGGAGCTGCATGCGCTGGGTCGTGATCAGTCGGCCATCGGAAGAAAGGACAGAAACCTCTGCAAACATGTCGGCCGCAGATAACAGGAAGCGATGGTCGTTCATCTGGTCGGGCACCAATAAGTAGGAAATAGCAATCTCTTGGCCCACAACACCGGCGGTGAGGCATTCAGGAGCGCTCGATGGTTGGATCACCACGGATATCACAGCACTATTGGAGCATCCGGGAACACCTACCGTATACGTGTGGATGCCTGGAAGTGAAAGGCCAGGCGTGAACATACCATTGGAAATGTTCCCTTCTGGATCAACCCACTGCCCACCTGATGCCGGAGTACCGCCCAAGCTATCGACCAATTGAAAAGGAAGGGCGTTCTCACAGATGTTCACCGATGCGTTCTGCCCAGCTTCCGGGGCATTCCCCACGGTTATCGTGTAGGTATACATGCGAGAACCTATGTAAGGACAAGCGTCGTCCTCAGCGAGGATACCCATCACGTAGCTTCCTGGGGTAGGGAAGGCCCAGCACAGGTTCACCTCCACGGGATTGGAGCCCGTTGTTTCCAAGGTCGCACCAGCCATGGTCATGGCGATGTCCGAAGTCAAGTTGATCTGCTGTTCGGGATCGGGGTCGGATATGGTGAATGAACTGCAGAACTGACCAGTGCCACATACCTGTAGCTGCCGTGGACCAGCAATGGTAGCGCTTCCTGTCGCTGAGATGAATTCGCCACCATCGGCTGTTGGAGGCTGGTTGGAGCAGGCCGTGACTACGAAGAGCATGTCACGCATCACCGTGCTGATCATGGCCCCAGTGCTATCGGTTTCGGTGACCTTGACCACCACGATAATGCTTCCTGAGAGGGTAGGCGTGAAGGAGATCAGTCCCGTGATCGGGTCGATCGTCATTCCTGTGAAGGGTTCAGTGCCCGTATAACCCGAGGCGTATTGAAGCGGCAGAGGACCTGGGTTCCCGAACCGTGCGTCGATGAACTCATAACGCAGTGCGTTGCCGTCACCTTCGATGGCGTGTATGTCGTGCGTGACAGCCTGGCCAAGGCAGACCAAGGGAATCCTGTTGTTCACGAAAGACGGTGCTTCGTTACATGTGCCGCCAAGGTTGTTCAATACGGTTTCCACGTAGATACCTGGTCCACCCAACAAGTTGAGCGATTGTTGTCGGCAGCAGGTCATCCAACTGATCACCCACTCAGCACAGGGACTTAAATAGGTGGTGGTCCGGTAGGTCAACAGGCGATACCCAGGCAACGACCCTCCATTGCAAGTGCTGTTCTCGATCTCCGAGGGACATAAACTGGATACCTCCACCACATCCACGGGCTGCAGGCCGTTCAAGGTGAAGACGACACCACAGCTATTGGAGAAGGCAAGCTGCTGAGGGAGTAGGTCGGCTCCGCTGCAGTCGATGAAAAGTTGCAGGGTGACCTCGTGAAAGTTGTTGCCGACACATCGTGTGGAGATGGTTCCCCCCGCAAAATGGTCTGCATATACTGAGGGAGCCACGGTGCCGAGACAGATCAAAAAGGCAAGACAAGAGCGCATGGATCTCACAATTGGTGACGTGAAAGTAAAGGCTTCCACCCCTGAAGTAAAGAGACTACCGTGCCCGCTCCAGCGTCTTCAGGTCTTCGTCCAAGAAACCCTCTTTCTTCCCAAAGACGGCAGCATCGTCACGCACATACATCAATTCACCCGTGCCGACGTTGAAGATCCGTTTGAAACAGTGCTTGTTCTTGTCCACCCCGGTGATCAGCACGTCGCTGATCGTGGTGCCACTATCCTGCTTTTCCAATGCGCTCGCGAATTGCGAAAGGGACATTACCTGGCATGTTGACGTGTAGAACTCCTTCACCTTTGCGGCATCGGGCAAGCTCTTGTCGGCATGTTCCTGGGCCAACCAGAATTCTGTGTTCCGCACGCCCTTGTTGCGCGATGCGTACAAGCGGTCGGCCGTGGTCTTGTCGGTTATCTTGCCTTTTTCCACCATGGATAGGTAGTCCTGAAGGTGTTTGATATACACCACCAGCATACCAGACAGGTTCAGCTTTGCCATCGACTTTGGGTCGATCTGGATGAAGGCCAGCTCGTGTTCTGCTGGAATGCTCGTGAACTGGTTGTCCACTTGCGTAAGCACCTCACCCTTTTTAGGCTTCCAGCCTTTCACAAGCGTAAGAAAGGTGGCCTCGTATTTGACCGGGTCGCTTTTACGTGTCTTGAGCAGGTAGACCCGGTCTGGCGAGATCGGCTGCGTGGAGAGTTCCGCAACGTTCATGAACTCGACCGTGCTGTTGAACTTCCAATCGGCCTTGGCTCGATCCAGTAAGGTGCGGTTGTATGGCGAATCACCTTCATCCAACACGATAACTGCCTTGGAAGCTTTGGCTGCTTTCACAACATTCGCATCGAACGTGCCATATTGGGCGTGAAGACTGAAGGTCACGAGAAGGGCGCCAATGGCCAGGGAACGGATCTGCATGGTTTCGTTTCGTTGTGCGGTACGGCGCGAAAATAGTGCCAGCTTCGCGCCGTTATAGTCCGAGTTCTCCACATCTGCATGGATCAGCACCCGATACCATCTTCGGCGGAAGTCCTAAAACAACGGCTCGGTCAGCGGGAAGTATTGATGGCGACCCTGGAGCAACTGCGCAAGGACTTGGACCAGCAAGGGATCCAACTGCCCGAACTTGGTCCAGGTGCGTTCGAGCAACTGCGTGGGCAGGTGCTTCCGGTGCTGGAACACAGCGCCGCCCAAGGAGATCATGCGCTCAAGGTCATCCTGTACCGGGTAGACATCGCAGAGGTCCGCTACAGGACCGCTTTGAATGCGGGTGGTCTACGCGCCCTTGCAGGGGAGGTGGTGCTTCGTGCCCTGCAGAAAGTGCTTACACGCCTGCGGTTCGCGGGTCGATACTGAGAAAGTACCGCCAAAGAAGCACCCGGCGGAACAACCGCTTGCCGATCAGCGTATACCCCGCCCGCCCGTAGCTAACTTCGCACCGCCGTTCGGGCCTTGTAATGGACAAATACTCCTACCTCAGCAACGTCGACAGCGCCTGGCTGGACGACCTGTACCAACAATACCAGAAGGACCCCGCCAGTGTGGAGACCGGCTGGGCCCGGTTCTTCGAGGGCTTCGAGTTCGCCAAGTCCACGGAAGAGGGTGCGGACACCACCGACAAACCCGCCAGAAGCACGTCCGCTCCAGGTGGGAACGAACGCTTCGAGAAGGAATTCCGTGTGGTGGAGCTGATCACGGCCTACCGCCAGCGGGGCCACTTGTTCACCAAGACCAACCCGGTGCGAGATCGCAGACAGTATGCGCCTTCGCTCGATCTGGAGAATTACGGTCTGGCACAAACTGATCTCGATACCGTATTCACCGCTGGGAACGAAGTGGGTATTGGGCCCGCCAAGTTGCGCGACATCGTTGCCCTGCTCGAACAGACCTATTGTGAGAGCATCGGAGCCGAGTTCAAGTTCATCCGCAATCCGGAAAAGGTGCGGTGGTTGCAACTGCGCATGGAATCCGTGCGCAACCAGCCCGATTTCTCGATCGAACAGAAGAAGGAGATACTGGAGAAGTTGAATGAAGCAGTGGTCTTCGAGCGGTTCCTTGGAAAGAAGTTCATCGGTGCGAAACGCTTCAGCATCGAGGGTGCTGAAGCCTTGATCCCCGCATTGGATACCGTGATCGAACACGGTGCCGAATTGGGTATCACCGAATACGTGATCGGTATGGCCCACCGCGGTCGCCTCAATGTGCTTGCCAATACACTTCGCAAGAGCTACGATCAGATCTTCAGCGAGTTCGAGGGAAAGGACTACGAAGATCAGCTGGTCGAGGGTGATGTGAAATACCACATGGGCTACAGCAGTTTGCTGAAGACCAATACGGGCAAGGATGTTCGCCTTACACTGGCACCGAACCCGAGCCATTTGGAAACCGTTGGTCCGATCATGCAGGGGATCTCGCGAGCGATAATCGAGCATGATGACAATTTCGCGAAAGGGATCACCGCGTCCATCCTGATCCATGGCGATGCTGCCGTGGCAGGGCAAGGCGTGGTTTATGAAGTGGTGCAGATGGCCGGTCTCAAGGCCTATGAAGTGGGTGGTACCATCCACATCGTGGTGAACAACCAGGTCGGCTTCACCACCAATTACATCGATGCACGTACCAGCACCTATTGCACCGATGTGGCCAAGGTTACCCAATGCCCGGTATTCCACGTGAACGGCGATGATGCCGAAGCCGTGGCGTATACCATGAAACTGGCCATGGATTACCGCCAGAAGTATGGTACCGATATCTGGGTTGACATACTCTGCTACCGGAAGCATGGGCACAACGAGGGTGATGAACCCAAGTTCACCCAGCCCATGTTGTACAAGAAGATCGCGAAGCACCCGGATCCACGTGCCATCTACACCCAGAAACTGATCGACAGTGGGGTGGAGGGTGCCGAGGATATGGCGCGCGAAATGGAAGAGTCGTTCACCCGCATGCTGGATGATCGCCTGAGCGAAGCCAAACAGGTGCGCGTGGGCCGGATAACCAACTTCATGGAGGAGCGGTGGAAGGGCTTCAAGCGCGCAGAGAACGCCGATTTCCTGAAATCACCTGAGACCGGTGTGAAGCTCGACACTTTGAAGCTCATTGGGGAGAAACTGAGCGTGCTGCATCCCGATGGGAAGCAATTCTTCAGCAAACTGGAGAAGATCCTGGGCGATCGTAAACGGATGATGGAGACCGGTGTGCTCGATTGGAGCATGGGCGAGTTGCTCGCGTACGGCTCTCTATTACTGGAAGGTCATCCGATCCGCTTTACCGGCCAGGATGTGGAACGTGGAACCTTCAGCCATCGCCACGCCGTGGTGAAGGTGGAGGACAGCGAAGAGGAATTCATCCACCTGAAGCATATCCAGAAAGGCCAGGCACTCCTTCAGATATACAATTCACTATTGAGCGAATACGCTGTGCTCGGTTTCGAGTACGGTTATGCGCTCGCAACGCCCAATGCGCTTACTATCTGGGAAGCGCAGTTCGGCGATTTCGTGAACGGAGCGCAGATCGTGCTCGATCAGTACCTCTGCTGTGCCGAAGAGAAGTGGGGTACCCAGAACGGTGTGGTACTCCTGCTGCCACACGGCTACGAAGGCCAGGGTGCGGAACATAGCAGTGCGCGTATGGAGCGTTTCCTACAATCTTGCGCCGACCTGAACATGGTGGTGGCCAATTGCACCACACCAGCCAACTTCTTCCATCTGATGCGCCGCCAGCTTGCATGGGAGTTCCGAAAGCCGCTGGTGGTCTTCACTCCGAAGAGCCTGCTACGACACCCGAAGTGTGTAAGTCCATTGGACGCGTTCACCAAAGGTGGTTTCCAAGAGCTGATAGACGATGGTGCTGCGGACCCCACAGCGGTACGCACCGTGATCTTCACACAAGGCAAGATCCACTACGATCTGGCCGAGCATCGGGAGAAGAACGGCATTACGGATACCGCCCTGGTACGTGTCGAACAGATCCATCCGCTGCCCGCCGAGCAGATGCGCGCAGCGATCAAGAAGTACGCGAAAGCCGAGCGTTACATCTGGGTACAGGAAGAGCCGCTGAACATGGGTGCCTGGCAGTACATCGCCATGAACTTCACCGATGTGAAATGGGAAGTGATCGCGCGACCAGCAAGCGGTGCTCCGGCAACGGGTAGTAGCAAACGCAGTGCAAATCAGCAGATCGCGATCATTGAGAAGGCCTTCGCGCCAATGGCTACAAAACCGAAGAAGGCTGCGACCGCAAAAGCCTGAACAAGACCCGATCCACCAGACCCAAGGACCACGACCAAGCACGCGAACCCTGACCCTCGGGTCTCGTGGCTTGGGAAACCGGTCTTCAACAACGAACAAGCATGGCAACCGTCGATATCAAGGTACCGAGTCCCGGAGAGAGCATTACCGAAGTGCGCATTGCGCAATGGCTGGTGAAGGATGGCGATGTGGTGGACAAGGATCAGGTGATCGCCGAGATCGATAGCGACAAGGCTACCTTGGAATTGAGCGCCGAATCGGCCGGCCAGGTGAAATTGCTCGCCGAGGCGGATCAGACCGTGAACGTAGGTGATGTGGTGGCCAAGATCGACACCAGCGTTGCCGCGCCCGCAAAGAGCGCCAAGGAGCCAGCGGCACCCAAAGCTGCGGCGAAGGAAGAGAAGGCCCCGACCAAAGCAGAACCCGCCAAAGCAGCGGCTACTGCTGCAAGTGCCACACCAGTGGCCAAGGCCATGTTGAACGAGAAAGGCCTAAGCGCCGATAAGGTGAAGGGCACAGGGCCGAACGGCCGGGTAACGAAGAGCGATGTGAGCGCTTATGTAAGCGGTGGTGTGAAGGCTGATGCGATCACCATGAACGGCTGGGGTGGCTCGCGCGATCAGAAGCGTAGCAAGATGACCTCCTTGCGCCAGACCATTGCCAAACGGTTGGTGATGGCCAAGAACCAGACCGCCATGCTCACCACCTTCAATGAGGTGGACATGAGTGCGGTGATGGCCTTGCGCGACAAATACAAGGACAAGTTCAAGGAAAGTCACGGTGTCAACCTGGGCTTCATGAGCTTCTTCACCAAAGCGGTGACCGAGGCGTTGCGGTTGTTCCCTGCGGTGAATGGCCAGATCGATGGTGAAGAGATCATCCTGAGCGATTACGCGGATATCGGTATCGCCGTTAGTTCGCCCAAGGGGTTGATGGTGCCCGTTCTACGCAACGCCGAGAAGATGTCGCTGGCCGAGATCGAAGCTGGTATCAAAGCGTTGGCGGTGAAAGCACGTGACGGTAAGTTGACCATCGACGAGATGACCGGTGGCACCTTCACCATCACCAACGGTGGGGTGTTCGGTAGCATGCTCAGCACACCTATCATCAACCCTCCGCAGAGCGCCATTCTCGGGATGCACAACATCGTAGAGCGCCCCGTGGCCGTGAATGGTCAAGTGGTGATCCGACCGATCATGTACGTAGCATTGAGCTACGACCACCGCATCATCGATGGCAAGGAGAGCGTTAGTTTCCTCTACAAGGTGAAGGAAATGATCGAGGACCCGCACAAGTTGATATTCGGCGCCAAGGATCCCGGTGAGGTGTTGCTAGGGCTGTAGGCGAGTTGGTCTAATGTTATGTACGCGCCAACAGACCGCGCGTAACTAAAGTTGTCTTGCGGACGATGGCATGCTTCGGCTTCTTTGCCGGGTAAACTCCACTGCCATGCGTCAGCCAAGCTTGTTGCTTCTATTTTCCGCCTGTTTGATAAGCGCTTCTGTCTGCGCCCAGCCCGGAATGCTGAAAAGTACATTTGGGGTAGGGGGAAAGGCGTTCGTCGCCATTGGCGGTCCGGATGAAGCGGAGAACCCGACGGCGATCGTCGTGCAACCCGATGGTCGTATCTTGATAGTCGGCTATGTGTTCCCGCTCGATC
>JAEYWT010000121.1 GCA_023428865.1 Bacteroidota bacterium
CGTTCAACCAATCGTAATGGAGTGTTTGAGCGTGAGCGCTCGTAACCAGCCCGAAAGCGAGACAAAGGGAGAGGAAATAGGAGTTCTGCATCAGGTTAACGGACAGGCGCAATTGCCTGTTCGCAGGGCTGATACGCTCACATATCGATAAGAGTTACATATCTATCGAACCGGAAACGGGGTGAAGATCAGCTGGAAATGTCGAGCAAGGTGGTGAGGTGCTGCTCCAGGATAGCGCCCATGGTGGTGCATTTCCGTAGGGATGGTGCTGTGTGCAGGTCGGCGAGTTCATTGGCTAGTTGGGCCACATGTTCGGCCGGTGCGATCTCCTCCATCCGCATCACCTCTATGAGTGACCTCCACTGGTCCTCACCAAGGCGCAGGCGCTTACGCAGGAGAGCGCGTTCCTCGATGCGGTATTGGTGGGCGGTCTCTTGTGAGATAGTACGTTGGGCGAATTGGACGAAGTGCAGGTTCTCCTTGAAGAATTGTGGTAGGTACATGCGCGATCTTCCCTCGTAGCATTGCTGGTCGAAATCGATGCTGCGCAGGCGGTATTGCACCTGATCCAGATCGTGGATCACATCCACCACGAAATTGTAGGCACGCATATCACCCAACAGCCGTGCGAAGCAGCGCTCGTTGAACTTCACGAACTCCTTGCTGAGCCGGACCGCGTTCATGTGTCCGCCATATTGTTCGGGCGCTGCGATGAAGGCATCACCGGGGACACCGATGATGTGCTCTTCCACTAGCGTGTCGCCCTGGCACATGTAATTGATCCGATTCGGGGACAACAAGTGCTCCAGTTCGAGACCATAAACGCGACTGGCATCGGTGCGCTTGATGTAGAAGTAGTCGTGGTTCTCGTTGATCTGGTTGAGGATCTTGATACGAAAGGGTTGAGAATTCCCATAAGGACATAGATCGATACTGGCCACACGCAGGTGCTCGATCGGCCTGCCGTCGGCGATGAGCAACTGATAGGTCTCCACCAACCGATCGAAGAGTTGTTCGGTTTCCGATGGTCTGTACAAGGCCGAGCTCCAGAGGCTGTCCTTGCCATCTGCACGTTTCAAGGGCATCAAGCCATCGAAGCGTGCAAGGTCACCATAGCCCAAAGGCAGCTGCACATGACGACCGTGCTGTTCCAGGTGCGCACGTAGGCCATCGCTCAATGGATAGATGGGCTTGCGAAGGCCCATGGCATTAAGACCGCCTTCCAGTGGGAACATATCACCGTATCACCTCGAAGCGATGTTCTGCCAAATTCCCTGCGGTGGCGCTGGAAACACGGAGCACGTAGGTACCCGAAGCCAGGCGAGAAACATCGATATCCTGCTTGAACTCGCCAGTGATCGAGGAAGTGGTTCGTTGCACGAAGCGTCCGTCGGTGCCGATCACATCCCACCAGATGGAAGCCGCGCCATCGAAACGGCCGGAAACGCTCATACTCGTGGTGGCGGGTACGGGACCCAAGGTCATGGCGAAGGGGGTATCGATGGCTTCGGCGATACCGATGATGGCTTCCGCCTTGGCGAAGGTGTATTGGCCTTTCTGCATGTTATCCACGCGGATCAACCCATTTCCGTTGAACAAGTTTCCCGCAACGATAGTCTGGTCGGGACAGATGGACCAGATATCATTGGCCGTCGGACGATAAAGGAGCACGATACCGGTCTCATCGCCGTTCAGCAAGGCGTGGTCGAACTGTGAATCCGTCTCCCCTTGGTAATACACCCGGCCTTCCAGCACGGTGCCCACAGGCCAAAGTCCATCGACCACCCAATAGTGGGTATCGCTGATCTGCGAAACACCCGCCTGTACAGGTTCCTGGTCCGGGGCGCACCAGATATGCTCAACGCGCACAAGTGTTGAATCCACCAGGTTGGTGCCATACACGCGGAAATCCACGTAGGGGAGCAGGTTGGTGAAGTTGACACCCGGGACCAAGGTGATCTCGTGATCAAGTCTGGCTTGGTTCAACCGCATTTCCCGGTTCAGTACTACCATTTCCGGCTCGAAAGGCACCTCGATAGAAACTTGGTCGAACTCCTCTCCCACTACCACATTGGTTTGGAATACTTCGCCCGAAGCGGAAAGGAAGCTCACATCCAGAGGTACCTGCTCGTGCATTACTGAAGCGCCGTACAACTTCTGACCGACCTCCAGGTCCGCGGTCCAAGAGGATCCGTTCGGGCTCACCTGCATCTCGCGCACCTCGAACACCGAATAGCCCGGCGCGAAGACCCACGCATCGAAGAAGGCATCCAGCTCCAAGCCAGAATAGAGCTCCAAGGCATCACGGAAACTCTCTGGCGTGATCGTTCCATCGCCCAAGTTGGCCTGAACACCACGCAGCGCCTGCTGGAACAATGCATCGCCCATGTAGCCGCGCAGGTTGTGCATGACCGAAGCGCCCTTCTTGTAGGTATGGGTTCCGTAGATGTGTGGATCGGGCATGGGTGAGAGTGGTTGAAAGCCACCATCATCGCGATGTGCCTGGCGAAGGATGAAGTAATGGTTGTCCTTTACGGTCTTGATGAACGGCGCTCGCCCACCGATCCACTCTTCGATCAAGTGTCCGCTGTATTCCGCCGGTCCTTCCTTCAGCCACATGTCGTTGTGGACGTATGGCGTAACGTTATCACCCCACCAGTGGTGACCTAGTTCGTGCGTGAAGAGTGCCCGGTTGGCCACGATGCCCTGTGAGGTCATGAACGATGGGTAGGCGATGTTGGTAGGTATCTCCAAGGCACCATCGGTGGGGATCACGTAACCGACCCTATCGAACATGTGCGGCCCATACCAGTGTTCACACACATCGATGGCCGAACCAAGATCAGCGAACTTTTCCAGCATCGCGGGCATTTGGTTGGACCTGGCGGACAAACGCACAGGTACTTCGCCGTTGATGCCGTTGTGAATGAAATCGTGATCCTGGTAGTTGGATACCGCCACAGCGCTCAGGTGCGTGGGTATGGCATGATCCATGGCGAAGGAGCGGATGATGGTATCGCCACCAAGCTGTACTTCGCCCAAGAAGTCGCCTTGCCCATGCAGACGATTTCCAGCGGCACTCTTCACATGGTAGGTATAGGTGGCGCGTTCCACGAAACTATCGAAGCAGGGATACCACACCTTGCCGAAGTTGGGTGGTATGGTGGAAAGGCCGATACCGAGGTTATACATGTAGCCGCCTTCATAATAGAAGCCGCCCCATTGTGGATCGCGGTACGGGGCACCTCTGTAGTGTACGGTCACATCGTATGAGGTGCCAACCTCCATGGCCTCTGGGAAAAGCACATTGAGGAACTGACCATCGTGCGTGAAGTCAACAGGACCATCGGGGCCGATGACAGAATCGACGGTGAGCTGGAAAAGATCGAAGCGGATGGTCTCCTGCCCTTCCATCAACGGTGTGAAGGTGACGGTAGTAAAGCCCTTGAAGTCTGCCGGTACGAAGCTGGTCAGGTCCAGATTGATGTCGTAGTGGAGGATATCGAACGTATCACTACGTGCGATGGTCTCGTTGATCTGATCCCGTGCCGCACCCGTTATCTGCAATGGTGCAGGTTGATGGTGGAAGTAATGGCAACCATAAGGCTGCGGTTGCGCTTTGGCAACAAGGGCGGCGAGCAGCGGTAAGAGGGTCGCGAAGCGGAAGGGTGGCATCATGGGCGGGAACGCTAGCTGGTCTGGAAGCCGAAGCTAAGTCATCGGGCACTTAGGACAGGGAACACGAATGGTGCTGAACGAGGAAAGCCCGGCTGGGCCAGGCTTCCTATCCAATGGCTCTTGGTTTCAGAAGGAACCGATCTTGACCGTAACCCCGGAGTTGAAGCCGCGCAGGGCATCTTTGGGTGTGCCAGGCAAGTGCATATCCGTGGTATAGCGGTACGAAGCTCCAATACCGAGCCTGACCAGCTTGATGAGGTTGAACTCCAGTTCGATGCCTGGTTCTACCACGAAGAAGGCCTGGAAGTCATCATTTCCCCAGCTATGGCCATCGAAGTCGTTCTGCCCCCGCAAGTAGGTCTGATAGCCACACCCACCGGCGCCTACGATTATGGGAAGGCTGATGTGGATCGGGCTCATGGGCGCAATGATCGGTTCAATGAGCAGACCACCATAGCCCATGCGGAACAAACTGCCACGGCGCAAAGAATCGCCGAATGCGATCCGTGTAGCATCGTAATCCTTGTTGGGCACATCGGTCACCAGTCCATGACCAGCCAAGCCGATGGTGATACCATGATCGATGAGCCAGCCACCACGGCCGCCCACCAAGAGCGCTTCGCGGCCCAGGATGGTGGTATAGTGCGCCGAAGGACCGCCCCAGCCACTATGGTGGAGCGACTTGTCGTTGCCGAAAAGCGTACGCGGCGTATTCTCCGTGTCCTGTGCACTGGAAGAGGTAGATTGAAAGAGCGCCACCAAGGTGAAACAGGCGGCGTAGCAGGTGGTCGTTATCGTTCTCATGCACCTATGACAAGCACAAGTTGCAATACCCCTATCCGGAACGAAAAAAACCTGATCGTTGGGTACGACCAGGTTTTCCGTGGAAGTGAACCAAACCTCAGTCCTTGCGAAAACGGACTTCCCTGGGCACACCGTTCACCTGAACGCGTGCTGTGTAAAGACCTGGCGCTAGATCAGTAACGTACAGTGTACCATCGCGAAGGCTGCGGGTGCCCACGATCCGGCCTGCCACATCCACGATAGCGATCTGCTGGCCGGGATCGATCTCCCGGTTGAACCAGATGCGATCCGAAGCGGGGTTCGGGAAGGCCACCAGCGGGGCTTCTTGAACAGGTTCCGGAATCGCGGTGGAGACCTGTTCGGTGATGTTCACCACTTGATCCACGTCCACATCGTAGACGACCTGTACGATACCCGAAGGCCAACGCACGGTGATACTTTCCACCACGTCATCGGAACCCAGACCGAAATGCGGCGTGATACTGCTCATGTAACGGAAACCATCGCCACTGCGTACCTCGCGGATCTGCTGCCCACTGGCGGTCTGGACCGTAATGCGTGCACCGATACCATCCGTGTTACTGATGGCGCCATGCAGCGCGACACGCAGCCAATGGTTCCCGTTGGGCACACCGAGTTGTAGACCACCCTGACCCACCACATCCAACGCGCCATCGTTGTTCACATCGCCGATGCCTCCTACACCGGTGATCTGAGAATTCTGTGCGAATCGCATACCACCGAGATTGATCATGAACGCACCACCGCCCATGATGTCCAAGAGGCCATCGTTGTTGAAGTCGTGCGTTACCCACTCGATGCTCTGCATACCGAACGCATCGATCCCCGATCCACCAGTAACGTTCGAGAAGTTGCCCGCACCGTCATTCTCCATGAGGTAGTGTACAGTGCCAGCGCTGGAGCCGATCAACGCGTCCATATCGCCGTCGTTGTCGAAATCGCCCCAAGCGCTGCTCCAGCTCTGGTGATAGTCGAAGTTACCCAAGGGACCAGGCACTTGCACGAAGACGCCATTGCCATCATTCCGCATAAGGAGGTCGCTGGGGTCACAGCCGCACTTGGCCACATACACATCCATGTCGCCATCGTTGTCGTAATCCACCCAAATGGAACCGTAGTTGCCACAGGTCTGCCCCAAGCCACCTTGGTAGAATTGGAACTGCCCGGCACCGTCGTTCAAGTAGAACACATTCGGCGCAACATCGTGGCATACGAAGGCATCCATGTGTCCATCGTTGTTGATGTCCACCATGTTGCTGCGCTGACTGAAGACATATTCCGGGCCAGAGCGTTCGATGAAACCAGCACCATCATCCGTGGCGAACATGAAGGTGACACCATAGCCACCGCCGTAGAGCAGGTCTTTGTATCCATTACCATCCAGATCACCGGCGCACAGGCTCCAAGAGGCTGGATAGTCGGCATAGTCCGTCTGGTACAACACGGAATTGAATCCGCCATCCTGCTGTTGGTAATGGATGTGGATCTGTGTTTGGGTAACGGCGATGGCATCATCCAGTCCATCTCCATTCATATCCACAATGCCCAGCGGGTTGCCCTGGAAGCCCAGGAAACTACTGGTGAAGGATGTGTAGTTCTCTCCGTTGGACAACGGATAGAACTGCTCGGAGAGCTGGAAGGAGAATCCACTAGTGCTCCAACGGTCGTCAAAGACGATGTAATAGGTCTCGCCTGGAATACCAAGGAACGAAGCTCTGGAGGTTCCGTTCCAGCCGCCGTTATCGTTGCCGACCACACATTGCAAAGCATCGCAGCCGCCGGAATAGACATGGAAGCGAGTATCCACTTGCGGTTGGTCCACCACATCGGTGGTAATGTGGACATGGTTGTTCGTAGTGGCGGTGAAGCGATACCAAGCTGCGTGTGTCGCTGGTCCTTGATCGTTGTTCGCACACCGTGGCGCATCGGGAACATCACCGGAAGGCGATGCAACGGCATGGATGCCTGGTGTAATGGTGATGGCGGTCCCACAGGATCCTTGGGCATGAAGTGAGAGACCCAGCAGAACAGCGAATGCGGTGAAGTGGTAACGTGGTTTCATAGGGTGGATGAGGGTTTGACGTCATGGGCGCGTAGGTCGTTGCCCGATCCCTTCCAGGAACATGATGTTGGTCCTTCGGAAAGCGGTGATCCATTCCCAACCTTTATGGACACCTTTCGTTCAAGGCTTCATCTTCAACCTGAACCCTACACGCCCATGGCCTCGGCACCCTACCTCAAATGGCTCCACGAAGTTGAATTGAAGGACATCCCTACCGTGGGTGGCAAGAACGCCAGCCTGGGTGAAATGATCCAGAACCTGGCCAAGCTCGGGGTGAAAGTGCCGGGTGGTTTCGTGGTAACGGTTGCGAGCTACGAAGCCTTCATCGAACACAACGAACTGGACCAGAAGATCAAGGACATCGTGGCGGGTTTGGATGTGGACGATGTGGAGAACATCCGCAGGACCGGCTTGGCTGTACGAACGCTGATCAAGAACGGGAAATTCCCAGAGGAGATCTGGAAAGGCATCCTGGCGCGCTACGAGGAAATGAGCCAGCAATATGGCCAAGAGCAGACCGATGTGGCCGTGCGGTCCAGTGCCACGGCAGAAGACCTACCAGACGCCAGTTTCGCCGGTCAGCAGGAAACCTTCCTCAACATCCGTGGCCCGCAAGACCTGATCAGCGCGGTGCGCAACTGTTTCGCTTCGCTTTGGACCGACCGCGCCATCGTCTATCGCCAAAGCCTGAACTACGACCATTTCCAAGTAGGTATCAGTGTGGGTATCCAGAAGATGGTGCGCTCCGATGTGGGCAGTAGCGGTGTCGCCTTCAGCCTGGACACTGAAAGTGGATTCAAGGACGTGGTGCTGATCAATGGCAGCTATGGCCTGGGTGAGATGGTGGTGCAAGGTGCGGTGAGCCCGGATGAGTTCCTGGTGTTCAAACCTGCGCTGGCCGAGGGCTACAGCAGCATCATCGAAAAGAAGCTCGGCAACAAGGACCGCAAGATGGTCTACGGTGTGGAGCCAGGCAAACCCACCCTTACCATACCCATTGAACGGGCACAACGCCATCGGTTCTGCATCAGCGACGACCTGGCCTTGGAGATCGCGCGCAGTGTGGTGGCCATTGAGAAATACTACAGTGAAAAGAAAGGCCACTGGTGCCCCATGGATGTGGAATGGGCCGTTGATGGCTTGAGCAAGCAGCTCTTCATCGTACAGGCCCGACCAGAGACCATCCATAGCCGCAAAGCCACCGACCGTGTAGTGGAATACAAGATCCAAAAACCGGAAGGCGTAAAGACCATCACCACCGGCATTGCCATCGGCGATCGTGTGGGCGCTGGAAAAGTGCGGATCATGTTCAGTTTGGATGGGCGCGGCGGTGACACCGATGGCAAAGACTTCCAAAAGGGCGATGTGCTGGTGACGGACATGACCGATCCGGATTGGGAACCGATCATGAAAAAGGCCAGCGCCATCATCACCAACAAGGGAGGGCGTACTTGCCACGCGGCCATCGTGGCGCGTGAAATGGGTGTACCGGCCATTGTAGGTTGCGGCAATGCCACCGACCTGCTCGATACCGGTATGGACGTGACCGCCAGCTGCTGCGAAGGTGATACGGGCATCGTGTATAGCGGCATCATCCCATATCACAAAGAGGAAACGCTACTGGCCGACATGCCGGAGACTCGAACGCCGATCATGCTCAACGTGGCATCACCGGACCTGGCCTTCAAATTCGCACACCTGCCGAATGCTGGCGTGGGTCTGGCGCGCGAAGAATTCATCATCAACAACTACATACAGGCACATCCGCTGGCGCTGCTTCAGCACAAGGAATTGGGCGATACCAACCTGAGCGGCAAGATCAGCTACCTGATCAATGGTTATGAGGATGAAGAGACCTTCTTCGTGAAGCGTTTGAGCTACGGCATCGCCAAGATCGCCGCGGCCTTCCACCCCAACAAGGTGATCGTGCGCTTCAGCGATTTCAAGAGCAACGAGTACAAGAACCTCTTGGGCGGCGAACACTTCGAACCCGAAGAAGAGAACCCGATGATCGGTTGGCGCGGTGCCTCCCGGTATTACAGTGAGGCGTACAAAGAAGCCTTCGGCCTGGAGTGCAAAGCCATTCGCAGGGTGCGCGAGAAAATGGGGCTGAAGAACGTGGTCGTGATGATACCGTTCTGCCGCACGGTGGAAGAGTTGAAGAAGGTGAAAGCCGTGATGGAGGAATACGGCCTCAAACGCGGCAAGGAAGGTTTGGAACTCTACCTAATGGCCGAAGTGCCGAGCAACATCATCCTCGCTGAGGAGTTCAGCCAGTACATCGATGGTTTCTCCATCGGCAGCAACGACCTTACCCAGCTCACCCTCGGCCTGGATCGCGACAGCGCGTTGGTCTCACACCTCTACGATGAACGCAACGAAGCGGTGAAAGGCATGCTGCGTATGCTGATCAACACAGCGAAACGCACTGGCACCAAGGTGGGCATCTGCGGCCAAGGCCCGAGCGACTTCCCCGATTTCGCACAATTCCTGGTGGAACAGGGCATCGACACCATCAGCGTAACACCGGATTCGTTGCTGAAGACACGCCGTGCGATCAGCGAAGTGGAAAAGGCGATCGCGGAGAAAAGCGTGGTAACCCTGTAGCTTTGGCCGGGTGCGTACTCTTCCGGACCGAAGAGAGCCGAACGACGATAGCCGAGGCAACGAACGGCCATGATCGCGCATCTACATGCTCATGGACCTATCCATTCCCACCCATCGCCTACCGAGCAACACGCGCTTCCCCACGCGCATAGAACCCATCGTACCGGTACAGGATGTGGTGAACAACGGTGTACACCGCCACGACTTCCATGAGCTGTTCTTCTTCCGCAACGGCACAGGAGAGCATATGATCGATCTGGAAAAACACGCGGTCGCCATGCCATGCATGCACTTGGTGGCACCCGGCCAGGTACACCACTTGGTGCGCTCGGCGGATATGGAAGGCATGGTGGTGATGTTCGGCAGCGACGCGCGTTTGGGACAAGGCCACGGCGCACGAGCAGAGCTATTCGCCATGGCCGATGCGCCACGCACCGTGGAGCTGAACGAAGCGGAACTGAGCGAAGCACTGGCCTTGCTCACCTTGATGGAGCAAGAGCTCGCGCGACCAGGCAGCCCGTTGGATGAAGTGGTGGAAGGCTACCTAGGCATTCTCTTGATCAAGTGTGCCCATTGGGTGCGCTCAACGCGGGAGAAGACCGATCACTCGCTGGATGCAGCGGGCCCGGTCCGCCGTTTCCTTGAATTGTTGGAACGCGAACATCTGACACAACGCCAGGTGAGCTGGTATGCAGAGAACCTTGCAATGAGCCCGGATCATCTGAACGAGCTGGTGCGTGATCGATTGGGTCGAACAGTAAGCAAAGTGATCCAAGACCGAACGTTGCTCGAAGCCAAGCGTCTTTTGCTGCATGGTAGCATGAGCATCAAAGAGGTAGGCTATGCGCTCAACATGAACGACCCGGCCTACTTCACACGCTGGTTCAGCAAAATGGAAGGGCGCACACCGGCGGCATACCGAAACCATATCCGGGAAATGTACAAGCACTGACCGGACCTGTACCTTGGTTGAGGCACTTGGTGCAAGGAGCTTTGCATCATGAACATCAACGCACCCCTCCTCATTCGGCTGATGCTACCCGCCCTGGTTGCTGGTACGGCATCCGCACAGACCATCTGTGACCAGATCAGCATTGATCGGATCGGCTATGCCCCTTTCGGCAACGGCTTGGAAGTGGTCATCCACAACGGGAATGACGTATTCCTGAGCTACCCAACTGTACAGCTATTCAATAACATGGGTGATAGCTTGGGAAGCAGTGCTCTTACCTTCTTCGGTATCATGAACAACAGCTCACAGCTCCATCAGATCAACGCAACAGAACAGATCCCTGCAACACCGTTCTCCGGCAGCATCGTGTTCAATTACTTCACCGAAAATGGTTTCGATGGATGCACTATCCCGTTCAACGAACTTTCGCTCTGCCCTAATGAAACTTGCATCCCTCTTCAGGTGTACACCTACTTCACACCGAACGTACCCGAGGCCGTGGTGACATGGACCATCACCGATGCCGAAGGTGTGGAGGCAGCGCAGGGCACTCTGGACATAGACCCGGATGGTGTTGGCTCTGTAGCTAACGACCTTTGCATACCGGCCGGGCACTATACGCTAAGAGTCCAGCAGAGCACAGGAGATGCCTGGTCGTTCCCACTTGGACTGGTCACACCCGACTGGAGCATTGATGATGCGGTGCATGGTACCTTGTCCACTGGAGAAGAACTAGCCATCGACTTTTCGTTCTTCGAGCCATGCATGACCATCGGCCAGGGCGTGCGACCATACGAACAACATCAAGCCAACATCTGGGTGGTTGATCGACAGCTTCACATCCGAACGATGGATCAACAAGCGGTTGGTGCTGTTCGGGTGTTGGATGCCACAGGGCGCACGGTACGTGACATTGCAGCCAACCACTCGACCGGAACCATACTTGAAATTGGGGACCTAGCCACTGGCACATACCTCGTGTGCAGCCCTTCGCATGCGTGGACAAGCCAACGCATCTTCGTTCCATAGTAGTTACCTCAACAATACAGATGACCATGCAGAACAAAACGCGATCGATCAGCTTGCACGACCTGGATCGCAGGCGATTCATCAAAGCGAGCTCATTGTTGGGTCTGGGGTCGTTGATCCTACCACAGCACCTGCTTGCAAGCCCTACAGGTGAACGAGGTGGCTGCGACGCTACTTCCGATGATATCCTTGGTCCGTACTACCTCCCCGGTTCGCCGGTGACCACGCTGGTCGCGGCAGCCAACGAACCAGGCGAACGGCTGTTCATCGCGGGTACCGTGTATGCCAACGACTGCATTTCTCCCGTGGCGGATACCCGCATAGAAGTGTGGCAAGCCAACGCGGCTGCGGTCTACGATAATTCCCCGGCGTTCAAGCTACGCGCCACCTTCTTCAGCGATGCGAATGGTCAATACGCGTTCGAGACCATCATGCCCGGCCCCTATTTGAACGGTAACCAATACCGTCCGAAGCACATCCATTTCCGCGTGAACAAGCCCGGATACCCCGAGTTGATCACGCAGCTCTATTTCGCTGGGGACCCTTACATCGCCGCTGATCCATGGGCCTCCCAACCTGATGCCACGCAACGCATCATCCCGCTGAACTCGATCAGCGAGGACGCTTCAGAAGGGGTGTTCGACATCGTTCTGGACGGAAGCGTTGGCATAAAA
>JAEYWT010000130.1 GCA_023428865.1 Bacteroidota bacterium
GTGCCCGCTTTGCATTACTGGACCCCACCTTGCAACTCACCGTATACCGCTTAGGCCCAAGTTCGGTGGGGGGCGCCGAAACAGACCACGGACCGTCCTTCGTGGTGCAGCCGAATCCGGTCAACGATGCAATGTACGTCCGCTTTCAGGGTGAGAGTGGTTCGCCGGTTCGTTTGGAATTGATCGATGTCCATGGGCGCACAGTGTATGTTTTTCCTCCATCGATCGGGCAACGGACGGTTGCCTCTGAGCTGTTGTCTTGGCCTCGACATGTTCCATCAGGGGTCTACCTGATCGATGCACGAAATGCGAGCTGGAGAGGGGCGGTCCGTGTGGTCAAGGAATGATTCAATGGTGTTCCTACAAAGGCTTGTACACCACGAACGTGTTGTTCAACTTATCATGCCAGCCTTGCCGCTTCTTGTCGAAGAGTATCCAGATGAACCCCAGGGCCAGTACGACCAGAGATAGGGTCTTGCTCAGGTTCCGACGAAAGGAATGCGCCCCGGTCAGCCGCTGTCCGTTCTCGTCCGCGACTTTGATACCCATGGCCGCTTTACCCAACGTGCCTTGCAGGGAGGAGGCTTCGAGCACCATGCAGTACACGATCCAGATCAGGAAGGAACCATCGCGGATGTGGTTGCGCTCCCGCAGGAAATTCGTACGCGCTGCGATGTCTCCTCTGTTGTTCCAGTAGGTATGCAGCGTTTGGTCGAATCCGAAGAACACATAGAACACGCCAGCTACGATCGATACGATCGGAAGGATGTCGATGAGGTAGGCCACCACACGTTTAGACCACAGCAGGGTCTCCCGTCTTCGGGGACCCTGCTCAGCGCCCAAGTCTTCCATTCCTATTACCACACCCAGATCAACTCCCGCCCGAGCATGGTTCGGCGCAAGAACCACCCCATGACACCATGGTCCGCCCATTTTTCTCGGGCGCAGGTTCTCCGAAGACGGAAGACCGCTGCGCAGGTTTGGGAGGACACCCTGCGTGGGTCTAAGAACATCATCAAGGACGCTCTACAGAAGCGCCCCGATGACTGGAAGAGGTGTGAAGCCTTTGCACGCAAGAACAAGTTCGAGAACGTGGACTTTCTCCTGGAGCGCATCACACACAAGCCAGATGCCTTCAACGCCTTGCTGGTGATCGACGATCTCAGCGATGAGCTGGAGACCGTACTGATCAGCCGTTTCAAGTTCCCGGTAGAAGTGGTCACGCTCCGGCGCTACAAGAACAAGGCAGGTACCGTGCTCTACGAGTTTGACCCCTTCCTGAACGAAGTTGCTGAAGACACGGCGCATTTTGACGTATCGGAACTGGATACCATCGTGGTCCCGGCAAGAGAGGATGGCTTCAGGGCGGTTTTCTTAGGTGAGGATGCGTGGTACGCCATACGGATCAACTCATCCATGATCCCGAAGATCAAGTACATAGCCGCTTACGAAGTGGCACCCGTCTCCGCGATCACCCACCTCGCTACTGTCCGAAGTATCGAGCAATACCGGGACACCAACAAGTACATCGTACACTTCGCCGGTAAAGCACAGAAGATCAAGCGCGTTCCATTGGGTAAGGTGAAAGGCAAAGCACCCCAAAGCCCGAGGTACTCGTCCAAGGCGCGGATCGATAAGGCTGCTTCACTTGATACGGTGTTCTAAAGCGCCACACCATGCCGCCCGACCTGGTCAAAGCCCACCAAACGCTGGACAAGGCCGTGGACAAGTGCTACCGCCCGCAGCCCTTCGCGAGCGATGCCAAGCGGGTGGAGTACCTGTTCGAGTTGTATGAGAAGTATACGGCGGGGTTGTTGGCGGGGGAGAAACCCAAGAGGAAGAAGAAAGAGGGCTGAGCGGGCTATACCTTTGAACGGAGCACATGGCACCCAAGGCGATCAAACCGGACATCGAGGGCTATGCGTTCTATTTCTTCAGCAACGAGAACAACGAACCCAGGCATGTGCATGTGCGCAAGGGAGATGGCATGGTGAAGTACTGGCTGGAACCCATCGACCTCGCTGATGACAATGGCCGTATGAAAGTGCAGGAGGTTCGGCGAGCACGTGAGCTCGTTGAAGAGAACCTCAATAGGATCATACGCGCGTGGGACGAACACTTCGACCAATGAGCAACCGAAAGCCGATCATACAAGACCCTGTTAACGCGATTATCCGCGAACAGGGCGTTCGCATCACAGCCGTGCATGCCATAAAGGATGCGAACCTGCTGCTGGTGATGCTCAACCATGGCCGGCTGGAGTTCCCCTTGGATCTGTTCAAGCGGCTTGCCAAGGCCAGCGAAGCCCAGTTGAGCAAGTATGAGGTGCTGCCCGATGGTGCAGGCATTCATTGGCCGGGTTTGGATGAGCACCTGAGCTTGCGCGGCTTCCTGCTCGCCAAGATGCGCGAAATGCTGCACCGGCCCAGTGCCGGGCGTTCCAAGCCACGCACCAAAGCGACAGCCTGAAGCTGAAACGCGCACGCACGGCGTCCTCAAGCGCCACCCACCGACAGGACTTCGAAGGGGCACCTTGGTGAAAGGGTCGAACGACCGTTACACTTGGGCACCTTGGGTGAAAGACATGGATAGGGGTGCTCGGGTTCGACTTCGTGGCCGCAGGGTCCCCTCGTTCCTCGGGAGACACTGCGGTGGTCTAAATTGGACATCGAGCACGAGGATTGGGAATGGGGCCTCAGGTGGCTTCGCGCCAACGATCTGGTGCCCACCGGCCGAGCCAAGCCGGTGCGGCCGAAATGAACAAGCCTCTCTTAACGTTAATTTGGGGCTGGATGATCGACAAGAATGGTTTCGGCCCCCAACTTTGATGAACGAATGAGCATGGTAAGCGAACCGCTTCCTCCTACCCAACCGGGCCAGTATCGGAAGCCACCGGTTGTCGAGATGCTCTTCAGCACCCGCACAGCAGCGCCCAAACCGGTAGATGCTGCGGTGTTTGCGCAAGAAGTACCCCTTGCTTTCCCCGGCATCTTCAGCGGACCCAAGGCCGTACACACCTTTGAAAGCAAGGTGAACATGAAGGGTGACGGTACCGCCGACCACGATACCAAGTCGCAACTGGCCGGCTACCGCTTCGTAGCCCCGGACAATTCCTTCCTGGCCCACTACCTGGTCAACGGCCTTACCCTCAACTTCTTGCCACCCTACAGCGGATATGCTCCATCGCTGGCGGTATTCAAGGCCCATTGGGACCTCTACAAGCGGCTTACCGATGCTGCTCCGGCGGTGGGTCTGGTACTGCGTTACATCGACCGGATCGATATCCCGCGCGATGGTGATGCATTGGCATTGAGCGACTATTTCAGCATCGCGCCATCCACGCTGGGCCTCAAGGCCCATAATTGCTACGTACAGTACTCCCTCAACGATGATGCGCAGGACATACGTGCGCGGGTGATCTGGTCATCGCTGGAGGACAAACCTGAACATTGGTCGTTCGCGTTGGATACGGAAGCCACCTTGGACCCGGCCAATGTGACGGACGATGACAGTATTTGGACCGAATTCGGTCGTTTGCACGATTGGTGTACTCATGTGTTCAACGAAAGCCTTACGGACAAATGCAGGCTACTCTTCCGGTGACCCATCCCTTACGCGGCCAGCGTGGTCCGGACCATGTGCTGACTGATTGTATGGTGCATAGCGCTGAGGGCATGGCACTTACCCGCGCCAGTGAGCTACAGCGGCAGATGCGCAACGGATCCTATTGGTTCGATCCCATTGAGCGTCGTGAACTGAAGGCGTATTTGCGTGCGCTGGGTACCAGCTGCGGTGCTACAGATTGGGACGGCGAAGGATCAGCACCTGTGGTGCCGCTTACTTTGGATCAGGCTCTCCGCTTCATCGACGCCCTGCCCATGGGTTATGCTGAGCCTGATCCCGGTGTGGACCCGGACGGTGAGATCAGTTTCTCTTGGATCGGCGGCAAAGGCCATCGGCTCGCGATGAGCCTGGGACCTACCGGCCGCATCTCCTATGCTTACCGGGTCGGCCCTCGGAGAAGGAACGGGACCGAATGGTTCGGCGACAGCATCCCCGAAGAACTGCTGGAGTACATCGGAACCTTCCCAATCTACGGCTGATGCTACCTTCTGGCCTGCCGGAAGAGGTCGGTAACGACGAGGTGTTGG
>JAEYWT010000170.1 GCA_023428865.1 Bacteroidota bacterium
GCCACACAGGTTGCGGAAAAACGACCCTGGCAGAACTGATCGGTCGGGTTTATGACGCCACTGCTGGCGAGGTGCTGATCGATGGTGTTCCGATCCGCCAGGTGGCCTTGGAAAAGTTGCGGACAGAGCTAGGCATCGTTCCCCAGGAAGTGCTCCTGTTCAGCGATTCCATCCGGAACAACATCGCCTTCGGACTAGAAGCGGGCCAGGCCTCCGATGAACGGATACAGGAAGCGGCCCGAAAAGCCCAGGTGCATGCAGATATCATGGGTTTCCCGCAGGGATATGCCACCATGGTGGGCGAACGGGGCATCACCCTGAGCGGTGGTCAGAAACAACGGGTGAGCATTGCTCGGGCCATCATCACCGAACCGCGCATCCTCCTCTTCGACGATGCGTTGAGCGCTGTGGATACCGCAACGGAGGAAGCGATCCTGCGGGAGCTGCGAAGTGTCATGACCGGCCGCACCACTGTGATCATAAGCCATCGGATCAGCGCCGTACGCGATGCGGACCTGATCCTTGTGCTGGAGAACGGCCGTGTGGTGGAGCAGGGTGAACACCACGCCTTACTTCAACAACAGGGTGTTTACGCCCAGATGCACGAGGAACAGCTGCTGGAGGAAGCGAGGAGCTAGTTCGGAGATCATCGATGTCTGGTGGGATGGCGGGACGCACTGCCTGGAGTCCGTACACCGTGGGTACATGGTGTTTTTGGCCTACCGGTGAACCAGACACATGGAAACCACGAACTCCGAACTCTCCCCTTTAATTTGGAAAATCCCATAGGCCAGCTATATTTGGTTGGGCCTAAGGGCAATCGGGCCGTTGATCCACCATGCAGGACGATCGCGAGGATGTCTTCTCCAAAGCCGTACGGGCTGGCAAACGGACGTATTTCTTCGATGTGAAAAGCACGCGCGGACGTGACCTTTACCTCACCATTACGGAGAGCAAGAAGCACACACACGAAGACGGTACCGCCCATTATGACAAGCATAAGATCTTCCTGTACAAGGAGGATTTCGACAAGTTCTTGGATGGCCTGCATGAGGCATTCGACGAGATCGACCGTCTGCGGAAGTCTGGCGACTACCGCCGGGAGGAACCGGCATCAGATCGCTCGGATGAGGCCGGAACCGGTTTCACGGATGTGAATTTCGAAGACCTCGGGCGTAAGGACGTTTGACCCTGTTTTTTTTCCGGTGCCGTTGACCGTTCTCTTTCATTCCCGCTACTTTTGTGCCGTTCCCCGGCCAAGTGTGCCTTTCCTACCCTGATCGGAATCCAAGGGATCGTATCCTGATCGATGCGGTCTTCACCGGGCGCGGATCCCTCCTACTTTCATGAG
Source organism: Bacteroidota bacterium (assembly GCA_023428865.1). Classification (GTDB taxonomy): domain Bacteria; phylum Bacteroidota; class Bacteroidia; order Flavobacteriales_F; family PHOS-HE28; genus PHOS-HE28. Next base: position 1,352 of record JAEYWT010000170.1, read on the forward strand.
CCATCATCCGCGCAACCAGCGCGTAACCGCAGCGGGTCTGTTGGTGGCCCTGGGTATCATCTATGGTGATATCGGAACTTCGCCGTTGTACGTGATGAAGGCCATCATCGGCGATAAGCCGGTGAGTGAGTTGCTGGTCCTTGGCGGCATCAGTTGCGTGGTGTGGACGCTTACCATACAGACCACCATCAAGTACATCCTACTAACCCTTCGCGCCGACAACCGTGGTGAAGGTGGGATCTTCTCGCTCTATGCCCTTGTTCGACGTTTCGCGTGGTGGGCCTTCATCCCAGCCACGATCGGTGCGGCTACCATGATGGCCGATGGTATCATCACCCCGCCGATCTCCGTAAGTAGCGCCATAGAAGGTCTGGCCAACGTGAATGGCCTGCAAGAAGTGTTTAGGCCGGGAAACACCATCACCGTTTCCGTGGTGATCGTGATCCTTTCGTTGATCTTCATCTTCCAACGCTTCGGAACCAAGGTGGTGGGTACTGCCTTCGGTCCGGTGATGGGTGTCTGGTTCAGCATGCTCTTCGTGCTTGGACTTAGCTTGGTGTTGAAGTATCCCGATGTGCTGCGGGCCCTTAGTCCGCACTACGCCATTCGCCTGCTTACAGAATACCCACAAGGGTTCTGGCTACTAGGCGGGGTATTCCTATGCACCACTGGAGCCGAGGCCTTGTATAGTGATCTGGGCCACGTGGGCCGTAAGAACATCCAGGCCAGTTGGGGGTTCGTTAAACTGGCCCTGCTTACGAACTACATGGGCCAAGGTGCCTGGGCCTTGCATGAGTCCGGTGGTGTGCTCGATGGAAAGAACCCGTTCTATGCCCTCATGCCAGGGTGGTTCCTGCTGGCCGGTGTCATCATCGCCACCTTCGCCACCATCATCGCCAGCCAGGCCGTAATCTCCGGTAGCTTCACATTGATCAGTGAGGCCATCAGTATGAATTTCTGGCCCCGGGTGAAGATCAAGTTCCCCAGCGATGTGCGCGGGCAGATCTACATCCCCAGTATCAACTTGATGCTTTGGATCGGCTGTGTGGCCATCATGCTCAGTTTCCGCGAGAGCAGTGAATTAGAGCATGTCTACGGCTTCTTCATCACCCTGACCATGGGTATGACCACGATTCTCATGGGCATCTGGTTACGATATGTGCGGCACTGGCCATGGGTGCTTGTGATATCCATCCTTGCGGTGTTCGCCACGTTGGAGGTCTCCTTTTTCATCGCCAACAGTGTGAAGGTGATCCATCGTTTGAGCTTCGTACTGGTGGTGCTTGCGCTGTTGAACCTGATGCTGATGTGGTTCAAGGCGCGGAAGATCACCAACCGCTACTTGGATTTCCGCAACCTCGATGACTATGCCTCGGTGATCACCGAACTGAGCCGGGACAAGGAGATCCCGAAGTTCGCCACACACCTGGTGTACCTTACCAAGGCGAACAGTCCTGCAGAGATCGAGCGCAAGATCCTGGATTCCATACTGCGCCGAAGGCCTAAACGCGCCGATGTGTATTGGTTCATCCATGTGAACTGGACGGATGAACCGTACACGATGGAATACCGAGTACGTGAAGTGGTGGACGACAAGGTGATCCGCGTGGATTTCAACCTCGGTTTCCGCGTACAACCACGGATCAACATGCTCTTCAAGCAGGTGCTGTTGGAACTGGTGGAATGTGATCAACTTGACCTCAGTAGCAAGTATGAATCATTGCGCAAGCGCGATTTCGCGGCGGATATCCGTTATGTGCTCATGGAGCGTTTCCTCTCCGTTGAGAACGAGTTGAGCGTGGCGGATGATGTGCTCCTGGATACCTACTTCTTCATCAAACGCTTCGCACTGCGCGACCAGACCGCCTTTGGCTTGGACCACACCGATACCGTGGGGGAGTAGGTGCCTCTGATCCTTAGTGAACCCGAGTCGTTGCCCTTGCGACGGGTAGATGGTGGAGCGCCACCCTTGTTATGAGACCGGTGGGGACCATGGTGGCTAGGGTCGGAGTCGTTCTCGCCCTACTTGCCTTGCGCGGTTTTGGCACACCGGTGCAAGGGCAATGCACGGCTTGGGATACCCTAACACTCTTTGATAAGGCCAGGCAGCGCAACATTCCGATCGCTACCATGCAACCGGACGATGCGCCCAACCCTCGACTGGTATTGATCAGCCATGGGTACAATGCGAACAAACCGGGGACCTACCTCCTCTTCAGCTCGTTGGCGCAAGCGCTTTGCCAGGCGGGTTTTGCAGTGGTGAGCGTGCAGCACGAACAGCCAGGGGATGAGGCCCTGCCCATGAAAGGTGATCTGCGTGTAGCGCGAAGGCCCATCTGGGACCGTGGAGTGGAGAATCTCCGCTTCGTGCTTACGGAAATGGCCGTGCTGCACCCAGACTGGCAGCTGGATCAGGTTGATCTGGTCGGCCACAGCAACGGTGGGGATATCTCCATGTTGTATGCCACACTTCGTGCGCAGGAAGTACGGGCCGTGATCTCGTTGGACAACTTGCGCATGCTTCTTCCGCGCACGCGTGAGCCGCTCGTGGCCACCTTGCGGGCACAGGATACCAAGGCCGATCCAGGAGTGCTACCTACTGAAGAAGAGCAAGCCAGGTTCAACATCAAGGTGATCCCAATGGCCGGTTTCGACCACGCCGATATGAACGACCGGGCGAGTGATGAGCAACGCACACGACTGAATTCCGTGGTGTTGGAGCTGCTTCGCCGCTGATCTTTTCATTCTCTAGGAGCCGCGCTGGCGGCGGTTTTTCAAGGAAAGTGGTAGCTCCATTGGAACTTTTCTACGGAGCTTCCCGTAGGAACACATGGACCCGATCTCTCAAACGGTCCGTGGCCATGCTCCGATCCCTACTCGTAACCCTTCTTTTCGGTCTGCTCGGCACCACTGCCATGGCGACCCACATGAGTGGTGGTGAGATCTATTGGGAGTGTATCGGCCCCAACCAGTACCGTCTGCGATTGATCGTATACCGTGATTGTGCGGGAATAAATGTTGACCCCACGTACAATTTGGTGTTGACCAGCCCATGTGGGAATACCAACGTAACGGTGTCCCATAACGGACCAACCGAACTTTCGCAGTTGTGCGATCTACAACTACCGAATAGTACCTGTAATGGTGGAACGCTTCCAGGTATACAACAATACACGTACACTGGAACGGTAACCCTTCCACCGTGCAATAGCTGGAGCATCAGTTGGACGAACATCTACCGGAACAATGCCATCGTTAACCTGACCAACCCAGGTACACGACATATGTACATCGAGTCGGTATTGAACAGCGCCGCCGCGCCTTGCAATGACTCTCCGGTCTTCACGAACACGGCCATCCCTTATGTATGTCTGGGCTATCCCGTGACCTACAGTTATGGTGCCGTGGATTCCGAAGCCGACTCCCTTTCTTACGCGCTGATCGGTGCGCGTATGATCAATGGCACGGCCATTCCCTACTCCAATCCGAATTCACCAGCACAACCCATTCCTGGTATCACCCTCGACCCGGTGACCGGTCTGATGAACTTCACCCTGAACACTGCTGGTAACTGGGTGGTGGTAGTGCGTGTAACGGAGTATGACAGCAATGGCAATGTGATCGGTATGATCATGCGCGATATGCAGTTCGTTGCCTACCCGTGTGCCAACATCCCGCCCGATGCTGCCTCTGGCACCGCGACCAATTTGACAGGGCAGGCGGTGGTGACCGGTCCACGATCCGTGCAGGTGTGCGAATCGGGCAACTTCTGCTTCGATATGGTGATATCCGATGCGAACGCCACGAACGTACTTACCGCAGTGAGCAATGCTGCGCAGAACCTTCCCGGAGCAACGTTCACCTTCACCGGTACCAACCCCATAACCGCCACCCTCTGCTGGACGGCACAGCCTGGTACTGCAGGATTCTACCCGCTGATCGTGAACGTGAATGACGGCGCCTGTCCGATCTCCGCCTTCCAGACCTACGTGTATTCCATCGAGGTGCTTTCCGGACTCGCAGCGAACATCGTAACGACAGCAGAGGCTTGTTCAGGGGATGGAAGCGGAACCGCTACCGTGGATGTGACGGCCGGAACAGCGCCTTACACCTATAGTTGGAGTACAGGCAGCTCGGAGAGCATGATCGTGGCTGGCGTTGGTGACTACACGGTTTCCGTGGTGGATGCGAACGGTTGCCAGTCTGGAACGTTGAACGCCTCCATTGCCACAGGGCCACCACCAAACCAAGCGAACGCGGGTGCCGATCAACTGGTCTGCAATGGCGATTGGCCCATTCCATTGAACGGCTCGGTGGTAAGTGCCACCAGCGGAACATGGAGCAATGGCGGTGGAACTGTTTCCGGCTCCTGGCCCAACCAGACCTATGTGCCATCTGCTGCGGAGATCACTGCTGGTCAAGCTACGTTGGTGCTGACCACTGTTGGCAATGTGGGCTGTCCCCCGGCTACCGATCAGGTGGTGTTCCAGCTTTCGAACAACTTCCTCGGCCTGGGTATCACCAGTACGAACGCGCTGTGTAGCAATACCAACAACGGAACAGCAACGGTGGTAGGCGGTGGGAACTTGAGCAGTTTCCTCTGGAACGACCCAGCATCGCAGCAAACAGCAACGGCTTCGGGACTGGCATCAGGCCCATACCAAGTCCTTGTTTCCGACCTGGATGGTTGTGATACCACGATGTCTGTTACCATCAGCGCACCAGCACAACTAGCCATGGTGTCCATTACCCCAACGCCGGAAGGTTGTTTTGGTGATGGTGATGGAACGCTTACGGCCTTTGCTGGAGGCGGCACCGCACCGTACACCTTCACATGGAGCAACGGAAGTGTGGGCAACGTGCTGACCGGTACGGCAGGAATGTACAATGTGGTGGTGACCGATGCCAACGGATGTGGTCCTGCAACCGGTTACGGCGAGATCGTGCCCACCGGCTTGCCTAACGGGGCTAACACCGGCGGCGATATCGTGGTATGCCCGGATAGCGGCCCCATCTACCTGAACGAAAGCGTGACCAATGCGCCCAGCGGAGCCTGGAGCGGTGGTGATGGCGTATTCAATGGTGTATTCCCGAACATCGATTACACCCTTGGGCCCGGTGACATCGCCGCTGGATCCGTGACGCTGACCTTGGTGACGGTGGGTAATACGGTGTGCCCACAAGCTTCGGATGACATGGTGATCACCATCCCGCAGAGCTTCATCGGTGTGACTATCGATCATACCGACGCCACGTGTAATGGTGCATCTTCCGGAACAGCCACCATCATAGGACAGCAGCCGACGTTCACCTACAACTGGTTCCCCGGTGGACAGACCACGCCTGAGATCAATGGACTGCAAGCCGGTGATCACACTGCCTGGGTATACGATCAGTATGGATGCCAATTGGTACTGAATACCACTATCGGAGAACCGGATGTGATCGCGATCACCGGACTGAATAGCACCAACGAGACCTGTGGTGGTGCAGCCAACGGAACCTTGGTTCCGGTGGTAACAGGAGGTACGGCGCCTTACCAGTTCTCCTGGAGCAACGGAGCAACAGGTGCCACGCTCACCGCTGGTGAAGGAGCATACACGGTAGTGGTGACCGATGCGAACGGCTGTGCGCCCGCTACGGCGACGGCCTCCATCGCGGCAACCGGGCAACCGAACCAAGCGAATGCCGGTGCGGACCTGATCGCTTGTATGGGAACCTACCCCATTGCTGTACAAGGTGCGGTAGTGAACGCAACCGGTGGGCAATGGTCCGGAGGCTCTGGCTCGATCCTCGGCAGCGGCTTGGCGATACAGTACATGCCGACACCAGCGGAGATCCTTGCTGGTGGCGTAGATCTCACGTTGACCACCACAGGCAACGTTACTTGCCCCCCTGCTACGGATGTGGTCCACATCGCATTGTCCAACGCATTCCTGAATGCTGCACTTAGCCCCACCAACGCCTTGTGCAATGGTGACCAGAGCGGCAGCATCACATTCAGCCCTGGACAGAACGGTTTGACCTACCAATGGAACGATGCAAATGCCCAGACCACCCCAACAGCCAGCGGTCTGCCTGCAGGAGCATATGCGCTAACAGTGACCGACGTGTTGGGTTGCGATACGATCATGACCGCCAACGTAGGCCAACCACAGCAATTGGTAGTGGCCCAGGTAAGTACCACGGATGTGACCTGCAATGCAGGTAACAATGGTGCCATCAACCTAACGGTGGATGGTGGAACTCCTGCCTATGCTGTGGCTTGGAGCAATGGGTCAAGCAGCTTGAACCTGTCTGGTCTTGTTGCCGGTAGCTACGCTGCCATCATCACCGATGCGAACGGCTGTACCACACAGGCCGATGCGACCATCAACCAGCCTACAGCCATACAAGTGCTGGTGGAGGCACCCGATACCGTTTGTGTGAACACCACGCACACCAATTCGGCCAGCGCGACCGGCGGTGCTGGTGGATACCTCTTCAACTGGGGTGGCTTCGGTTTCAACCCCACGGTACAACTGGCA
>JAEYWT010000213.1 GCA_023428865.1 Bacteroidota bacterium
CCTTCCACCAAGTGCGTGGCGAAGGAATGCCTGAAGGTGTGTGGGCTTATGGTCTTTCGGACACCTGCGGCCACAGCAAGCTTCTTCACCAGGTTGAAGACCGACATCCTGCTCAACTGCCCACCGCGAGCGTTCAAGAACACGATGTCCTCTGCTTTCGGTCTACGCGGCAGATGTACCCGTTCATGTTCCACGTACGCGGTAATACACGCCATGGCTTCCGGGCCGATCGGCACCAGTCTTTCCTTGTCACCTTTACCCACCACGCGGATGAAACCCTCGCCGAAGTGCAGCCACGAAAGCCGGAGGCCGCACAGTTCGCTCACCCGCAATCCGCAACTATACAGTGCTTCGATCATCGCCTTGTCGCGATGGGCCAAGGTGCGGCTCATATCGATGCGTTCGATCATCTCGTTGATCTCTTCCAAGGTCAGGAATACCGGTAGTTTCCTGGCCAGCCTTGGGCTTTGCAGCAATTCCGTAGGATCTTCGGCGATGCTCTTCTCGCGTAATAACTGACGATAGAACACCCTTAGTGCGCTTAGGTAGCGGGCCTGGCTGGTGGCCTTGGAGCCGGTCTTCGCCGTGATGGTGATGAAGGCTTGAAGGTCTTCCAACTTCAGGGCTTCGGGGGATAGCGCTGGTCGTTGCGCTTCGGCATAGGTGCGCAATTTGCCCACATCGCGCAGGTAGGCTTCCACCGTGCGGTCGCTCAACGAACGCTCCAGCTTCAGGTGCATCCGCAGGTCGGTCAACGCATTATCCCAGGTCACGATACGAAGGTGCGATCACCGCAAGGGCTACCGGCACCACCATCAACGTGTTCTGCCAACGGTGCGTTGTTCAACCAATGTTACCAACTTCGCAGCGCCGCTCGTTCCGTGGGGCACTCATTGTATGCACATCCTCATCATCAACGGCCCCAACCTCGACCTGCTCGGTACCCGCGAACCGCACATTTACGGTACCCGGTCGTTCGAGGAGTACCTCACTGAGCTGCGTTCCGAATATCCGCAGGCTGTATTTTCCTACGTGCAGAACAACGTGGAAGGCGAACTGGTGGGCCTGTTGCGCACGAAAGCAGGGGAGGTGGATGCCATCATCCTCAACGCCGGTGGCTACTCCCACACGAGTGTGGCCCTGCGGGATACCATCGCCGTGCTGAAGGTCCCTGTGGTGGAGGTCCACATCAGCAACATCCATGCCCGCGAACCCTTTCGCCACCATACGATCACCGGTGCCACCTGTGCCGGGGTTATCACCGGTTTCGGACTGGAAGGCTACCGTATGGCGGTGGTTCACTTGCTACGCACGGTAGCTCGGAAAGCCCGCTGATCCAATTGCCCAAAGCGTTTACAACCGAGAATGAAGCGGTCGAAGGCGATGCTGCGGTGGTAGATCCCGTTGAGGTCCGGCTCATGTTCCAGAGCCATTAGTTCACGGCGCTGACGTATCACCTTTGGTAATCGGTGGAAGAAGTGCCAATGTGCGCGGATCACCTGCCAAGTGTGCCGACCGTTGCCTTCCAGAAGGAATTTCAACCCCGCGAAACCATCCAACACCAACCGGCGGAACAACCACCACCAAGACCAACCGTTGTGCAGGTTTTTGGTGAGCACGATAAGGCTATTGCGGAAATTCAAGTAGGTCTTGCGCGGTGAGCGGTAGTCCAGGGTACCGCCGCCAACGTGATAGACTACGGCTTTGCTGGTGTATCCGATGGACCAGCCCATCCTGCGCAAGCGCCAGCAGAGGTCGATCTCTTCCATGTGAGCGAACAACGCAGCATCGAAGCCGCCCGCTGCATGAAAGGCCTCCGCACGGATCAACAAGCAGGCACCGGTGGCCCAGAACACTTCCCGTTCATCATCGTACTGGCCTTCATCCACCTCGGTGATCTCGAAGATACGGCCACGGCAGAAGGGATATCCGTTGCGATCAATGAAACCGCCTGCAGCACCGGCATGTTCGAAATGGTCCCGTCGGGACAACGCGCGCACTTTTGGCTGGCAGGCTGCCATGCGCGGGTGCTGGTCCAAGTGTTCGTTCAAAGTGCTGAACCAGCCGGGGGTCACTTCCACATCGGAATTCAGCAGGAGATAACGATCCGCTATGACCTGGTGCAAAGCGGCATTGTAACCCCCGGCGAAACCCAGGTTCGTGGTCAATTCGATCACACGCACGCTGGGGTGGGCACTGCTCAACCAGGTCAACGAATCATCCGTGCTGGCATTATCTGCGATGATCACCTCCGCATTCGGACTTTGAGCGATAACCGCAGGCAGGAATCGTTCCAGCCAGTTACGGCCGTTCCAGTTGAGTATGACGATGGCTACATGCATCCGGGCCAGAGAGTCGGCAAAGATGCGGCTTCGGATGGTGCCGATCAGCGAGGATCGTTGAAGAACTCCATCACCCGGTCACTTTCCAAGGTGCCTGGCTGCCTGCTCTGCACGCCAGGCATGGCCACAGTACGCTGATGCAGGATGTTGTTCCACTGTGGGTTGCTCATCTCCCCTGGCACCTCACTATGCAGCAGCTGCATGCACATGTTGGCCATTTCCGGCTGGTAGAAAACGAACCGGCGGTTCGTGAATCGACCAGCCCGATAGTAATGCCATATCGTATACGGCAGCGTGCCCGTTTCATTGAAGCGGTCCATCATGGTGTTGGGTGCGCCATACTTCAAATACACACGGCCCCGATCGGTCTCATAACCCTTCAATAAGCGACAACCGAACATCTTGTTCACCTTGACCACTTCAGCACGATAAGTGCGCCAAGCAGCTTCCGGGTCCGCACTTCGGTTGGCCCAGAAACTATAGAAG
>JAEYWT010000218.1:0-2500 GCA_023428865.1 Bacteroidota bacterium
TTTCCAAGGAGGCCATGGGCAACAGCCTTTCGCGCCTCTTCGCGCTGGAGCATCCGTTGATGATGTTGGTCGGCATCATCGTGATCACCATCGGTTACTCCAAGGCGAAGCGCACGGCCGATGATCAGAAGAAGTTCAAGCTGATCGCCTGGTGTTACGGCATCGGGCTGTTGCTGATCGTAGCGCGCATCCCGTGGATGGTGTGGCCTTCATAACGGCTCCATAGCGCGCAACAAGCCGATGATCGTGCGGCCTTGATCGGTCAAGCTGTACTCCACATGCAATGGCTTTTGCTGCACCACGGTGCGGTACACGAGTGCATCGTTCTCCAGTTCGCGCAATGCGTTGGTGATGGCCTGTTTGTTGCTCTCTGGAATGTCTCGAAGCAATTGGTTGAAACGCACCGGAGCATCGGCGGCAGCGCGAAGGATGCGTGGTTTCCACTTTCCGGTGATGCTGCGTAAGGCTTGCTCGGCGGGGCATTCCGGCGTGGTAGGGGTGGTCAACTTCGCTTGACTGCTTGCAGCACGGCCCATGGCACAGGATCTTTGCGCCGCAAGTTACCTGCACATGCCACGAACACCGCTCGCCGCGATCATCGCCTTCTGTTCCGCACTCGTTGCCTGTGCCCAAACCGATACTACTGTGGAGAAGACCGCCAATCCGATGCTTTGTGATACCATCACCGGCGCGTGTACCGTACCTGGCCATGCTGGCGATCCGCACGGTCATGTGTTCGCGGAGATCGCATCGGCAAGCAAGCCGATCACGCTACTCTATTTCACCGACCCCATCTGCAGCAGTTGTTGGGGTGCCGAGCCACAATTGCGCCGCTTGAAGTTGGAGTACGGCGACGCCATCGACATCCAGTACCACATGGGCGGACTGCTGCCTTCGTGGGAGGTGTACAACAGTGGCGGCATCAGCAAGCCGAGCGATGTGGCGGGGCATTGGGACGAGGTGAGCCCGCACTACCGCATGCCGATCATCGGTGATGTGTGGTTGGAGGACCCCTTGCCGAGCAGCTACCCGCCGAGCGTGGCTTTCAAAGCGGCAGAATTGCAGGACCACGCGAAAGCCCTGGTCTTCCTGCGCCGCATGCGCGAACAGGTGTTGCTAGAGAAGAAGAACATCACCAAGTGGCCGGTGATCGCAGAAGCCGCGGTCTTCGCACAGCTGGATACAGCACGCTTGCATGCCGACTTCACGGGCGCAGCTAACGCCTTGTTCCAAGCGGACCTCACGTTGGCGCGATCTCTGGGCGTGCGCGGTTTCCCCACGTTCATCTTCAGCAATGCGGAAGGAGAACGACAGCAGGTCTATGGAGCACGACCCTATGGCCAGTTCGAGGCAGCGGTGAAGGCGATGAAGCCTGATGTGAAGGGCAGGCCGGTACCAACAACACTCACCGACCTGATCGCCATCCATGCCTCGTGGTGTGCCGAGGAAGTTGCCGTGGCCTTGAACATCACGCACGAGCAGGCTGTTCAGCAACTGAAGCAACTCCAGGCGAAAGGTGAGCTCACTTCCGTGGATACGCGTAACGGGAGCGTGTGGCGGAAGCGCTGAGGACGATCGCAGACGATCTTCCAGTTCGTTCGATGTCGGTATCCTTGCGTTGGCATGGACCACTACCGAACGCTCGGCCTCACGCACACGGCGGATACCAACGAGATCCGTGCAGCATACCGTGCGTTGGCCAAGCAGTATCATCCGGATGTGAGCAAGCTACCGGATGCACACGAACGGTTCGTGGCCATCACCGAAGCCTACGAGGTGTTGAGCGACCCTCGGTCACGGGACCGTTACGACCGCACGAGGGAAAGTCCGAGCCCCAAACGTGCTTCACCCCAGAATGAAGCGCGCTATGCACGGGCCACCGAAGCGCGACAACGCGCGGCACGCGAGCATGCGGAGAATTTCAGTCGCATGCGGTACGAGCAGTTCGACCAGTACGCTTTCGATACGGTGGCAGGCTATTTGGTGCCGAAGGTGCTGGGCTGTTTCGGGATCGCCATCATCGCGTTAGTGCTATTCCTCATGTTGATCTTCGTGCATGCGCGATATGGTCTGCCCATCCCGTTCCTGTTCTTCGGCTTGATGGCCTTGGTGGCAGGGAGCGGTTGGGCCAGTGCATCCTTCGATGTATGGCACAACGAACGGCAGGTACGCAAGAAGATGGGGCGTCGCTAAAGGTCAGTTTTCAGTAACTGCACCTTGCCGCACGCCCTGAAACTCGTACGCCACTGACGCATCGTACGGCCGCTGCCGCACCGTATGTTGAACGTTCGTGCCGACAGCTGTGCGGCTTTCCATATAGCGCTGGGGTCGGCTCCGTGTAGTGCTGCGGCGCGCAGGAAATTGGTCAGGCGTTCTTTGCCCAGTAGCGCGATGGCCTTGGTATAACGCGGTTCTCCCATCGCCTAGAACTCCGCGCTTTTCGGCGTACGCGGGAACGGGATCACATCGCGGATATTCCCCATGCCGGTAACGAAGAGCA
>JAEYWT010000235.1 GCA_023428865.1 Bacteroidota bacterium
CCAAGCCGAAGACCATGCTGCTACTGTGCTCGCCCTGGCCCTCCATCTCGATCTCGCCCACCACGCGATACACGCGTTCGTGGTGTGGCACGAAGCGGTCGAAGCTGCGTTGGTGCCGGACGTACAGGCCGATGAGCATGAAGCAGGCGATGCCCGTGGCCAGTCCCAACAGGTTGATAAGGGTATAGAGCTTCTGCTTCCAGAGATTGCGGAAGCCGGTGAGGAGGAGGTTCTTGAGCATGAGGGGAAGCTCAGTTGAAGGTAGATGCGTTGCGTATTGGGCGCGTGGGAGTGCATAAGACCCCAACGCACAACACGTAACAAGGTGATGCAAGGTGCCTCTCCCGATCACAGCAGCGAAGGATCCGGTGCGCTGGCGTTGGGGGCGTGATGGATGGTTGGGACCGCCGCCAATACCTCCCCTACCCGTCCAAGACCGGTCGATCGATCCTGGAAGCGCCGTTTGCGAACTCTTAACAAGTGTTCGCAGGTGCGTGAACAAATCAATAGTTTCATTTGTAACCATTACGAACGCAACGGTCATGCCCACCTCGTCCATCGGTTATTGGTGCTCCATTGTGGCCCACCAGTACTTCGCCCGGCTACAGGCGAAGCTGGCGCACTTGGACCTGACCCACTGGTTCTATGTACTGCTTACCATAGAAGAGACAAAGGGTGATCTGAGCCAGCAGGAGTTGGCCGACCGGTTGAATCTGGACAAGGTTGCCATGACACGTGCGCTGGACCACTTGAGTGAACGAGGCTTCATCGAGCGGTGCGATTGCGCCGGTGATCGCCGCAAACACCTGGTGAAGCTCACCACCAAAGCGAAGCCAACGGTGAAAGCGATCCGCAAAGCCTACGGTGAGCTGAACGAAGAGGCCCTTGTGGGGTTGAAAAAGGCCGACCGGGCCGCATTCGTTGAACAATTGATGGCGATGGTGGAGAACCTGCGCCCAGCGGGGCCACCCGTGCCCGTGACCAACAAACGCGTACACGCATGATGCGTATGACAAAGTTCCTATATGTCGCTCCCCTGCTGCTTGGCGCGTGTGGTGGAAGTGAAGAGCAAGCAGCGGGGGGCGGCGCCATGCCCCCCATGGCCGTGCAAGTACATGTGTTGAAGGGCGAACACCTGGAGAACGCGCTGGTGACCACTGGCACATTGATGGCCAATGAAGAGGTGGAGCTCGTAAGCGAGCTGGCAGGCCGCATCACCGATCTGGGTTTCGAAGAAGGTGGCAAGGTGAACGCCGGCCAGGTACTGGTGCGGATCAACGATGATGAACTTCAGGCCCAATTGCGCAAGGCCGAAGCCAACTTGAAGCTGGCCCGGGATGACGAAGGCCGCAAGAAGCAGTTGCTCGCCGTGAGCGGCATAAGCCAGGAACAATACGATGCGTCCCAAGCTGCACTCTCCGGCTTGCAAGCCGATGCGGACGACCTCCGCGCCCGCATCGCGAAGAGCACGATCCGCGCGCCGTTCAGCGGCAAGGTGGGGTTGCGCAACGTGAGCGCCGGCGGCTACGTGGCCAACAACACGGTGATCGCCAAACTGCAGCAGACCGATCCCATGAAGATCGACTTTGCGGTACCCGAACGTTATGGCCGTATGGTAAGATCCGGATCGGAGATCAGCTTCACGGTAGAAGGAGACACCGCCCGATACACCGGTATGGTATACGCCGTGGACCCCAGCGTGGATGCCGCGACCCGCACCGTGAAAGTGCGCGCCCGTAGTGCGAACAAGGACGGACAACTGATCCCCGGATCCTTTGTGAAGGTGGATGTCCGCCTAGAGGAATTGACCGATGCCCTCGTAGTGCCCGCTGAAGCGTTGATACCCGATATCCAAGGGCAAAAAGTGCTCCTGATGAAAGGGGGAAAAGCCGTGAGCGCCCGTGTGCAGCTTGGCATCCGCAACGCCACCAGCGTTCAGCTTACCAGCGGCGTGCAACCCGGTGATTCGGTGATCGTGACCGGCCTGTTGGCCCTACGCGATGGCGCTGCGGTACGGCCGTTGACCAAAGAAGCTCCAAAAGCCTCCACGGCTGATACGACCGCGCGATGAACATCAGTTCCATCAGCATCAACCGGCCGGTGCTCGCATCGGTGATCTCGATCCTGATCGTGCTCTTCGGCGCCATCGGCTTCGGCTTCCTCGGCGTTCGCGAATACCCGAGCGTCGATCCGCCGATCATCACCGTGACCACCAACTACGTGGGGGCCAATGCCGACATCGTGGAAAGTCAGATCACCGAGGTGTTGGAGGAGAGCATCAACGGTATCGCGGGCATCCGTACCCTCACCAGTGTGAGCAGCGATGGTCGTAGCACCATCACCGTGGAGTTCGAGTTGGACGTGGACCTGGAGGCCGCAGCCAACGACGTGCGCGACCGCGTGAGCCGCAGCTTGCGCAACCTGCCCGCCGATGTGGACCCACCCATCGTGGCCAAGAGCGATGCGGATAGCAACCCGATCCTCTCGATGACCATCCAGAGCGATCAGCGCAACATGCTTGAGCTCTCACAGATCGCCAACGACATCTTCAAAGAGCGGTTACAGACCATCCCTGGTGTTAGCTCCATCAACATCTGGGGTGAGAAGAAGTACAGCATGAAGCTGCAGTTGGATCCGTTGAAGATGGCCGGTTTCAACATCACCCCGATCGATGTTCGCAATGCACTGAACCGCGAGAACGTAGAACTGCCCAGTGGTCGCATCGAAGGGTTCAACACGGAGCTGAGCATTCGCACACTGGGCCGCCTCACCACACCGGAAGACTTCAACGAGCTCATCCTGCGCGACACGAATGGCCAAGTGATCAAGCTGAAGGATGTCGGCCTTGCGGAACTTCGCCCAGAGAATGAACGATCGCTCCTACGCGGGAACGGCGGTGTACCACAAGTGGCTGTGGCAGTTACCCCGCAGCCTGGCAGCAACTACATCGCCATCGCCGATGAGTTCTACAAGCGTGTGGACCAGATCAAGAAGGACCTGCCCGCCGACCTGCGCTACAACATCGCGCTGGACACCACCGTAGGCATACGCTCGGCCATCCTGGAAGTGGAAGAGACCATCCTGATCGCCTTTGGTCTGGTGGTATTGGTGATCTTCATCTTCCTCCGCGACTGGCGCACCACCTTGATACCCGTGATGGCGATACCGATCTCGTTGATCGGCGCCTTCTTCATCATGTATGTGGCAGGCTTCAGCATCAACATTCTCACCCTCCTCGCGATCGTATTGGCCACTGGTATCGTGGTGGATGATGCCATCGTGGTGTTGGAGAATATCTACGCCAAGATCGAAGGCGGCATGGACCCGATGAAGGCCGGTCATGAGGGCAGCAAAGAGATCACCTTCGCCATCGTAAGCACCACCGTCACACTGGCGGCGGTCTTCCTGCCCATCATCTTCCTCAGCGGGTTGACCGGTCGCTTGTTCCGTGAATTCGGCATCGTGGTGGCTGGGTCGGTGATCATCAGCGCGGTGGTCTCGCTCACACTCACGCCCATGATGAGCGCGCGGTGGTTGAAGCACAAGGAAAAGCAGAGCCGGTTCTTCGAAGTGACCGAGCGCTTCTTCCTCAAGTTGAACCAACGGTACGAAAGCTCGCTCTCTGCATTCCTCAGCCGTCGTTGGCTCGTATTCCCGATCATCGCGGTCTGCCTGGGGCTTACGGCGCTCATTGGCATGAACCTGCAAACGGAGTTGGCGCCGAACGAGGACAAGAGCCGTTTCATGGTACAGAGCACGGCTCCGGAAGGCACCAGCTTCGAGCTGATGAACGCTTACCTCGCGGACATCATCGGTGTAGTGGACACGATGCCCGAACGCCAGTCGTTGATCAGCGTGACCGCACCGGGCTTCGGCACGGCAAGCAGCACCAACAACGGCTTCGTACGGGTAACGCTGGTGCAGCCCGACCAGCGCACCAAGACGCAGGACGAGCTGGCCAAAGCGGTCATGGGCAAAGTACAGCGC
>JAEYWT010000205.1 GCA_023428865.1 Bacteroidota bacterium
CGTCATATGTGTATAAGAGAATGGTCGTACTGCATCAAACGCCCCGGGTCCGCTTCGATCTCGTAGATCTTCTGCCGCCCGCCGAAGGCCACCACATCGGCCACGCCCGGTACCTGGCGCAACCGCCGGTCGATCACCCAGTTCTGGATGGTCAACAGATCGCGGGAGTCCTTGTTATCACTTCGGAGCGTGTATCGGAAGATCTCACCGGTGGGGCCATAGGGCGGTTGCACATCGGCCTCGACCCCATCTGGAAGTTCAATGCTGTTGAGCTGGTTGTTCACCTGCTGCCGCGCGAAGAAGTCCTCTACATCATCTTCGAAGATCACCTTGATCACGCTAAGGCCGAACATGCTTATGGAGCGCACGTTGGTCTTGCGCTGCACACTGTTCAAGCCCACCTCGATGGGTACGGTAACGAAGCGTTCGATCTCTTGTGCGCTTCGTCCCTGCCATTGGGTAACGATGATGATCTGTGTGTTCGTGACGTCCGGGAAGGCCTCAATGGGCGTGTTCCGGAAGCTGACGAAACCGGCGATGATGAGGATGGCAACCCAGAAGAAGGTGAAGAACCGGTTCTTCAGGGAGAAGGTGATGATGGAGCGGATGAAGTTCATCGGATCACCGGTCGTTGAGCGCGTCGTACAGGAAGAGTTGCTCTTTGCTCACGATCACCTCGCCTGGTTCTAGCCCGTCGGCCACCCAGGTGGTTCGGCCTGTGGAACGTTCGATGTGGATCTTGCGGGTCTCGATGTTCATGCGGTCCTTGAACACCATCACCTGGTCCCTGTCGTTGTCGTTGATCACTGCTTGTGCAGGAATGGCGGGAAGTGACCGGTCTTCCTGGTACACCAAGCGAACACGAGCGATCATTTCGGGCTTCAGCATCACCTCCGGGTTGGGGAGTGTGATGCGGATCCGCATGGTACGCGTGCGTGGGTCCAGCATGTTCAGGATCTTGTCCACCCGACCATGGAAGACCTTGTCGGGATAACTAAGGGTTGTCACTTCGGCGGTCATACCTTCCTTCACCCGTGCGATATCGCTCTCGTATACATCGGCCAGCACCCACACCCTGTCCAGTTCGGCAATGGTGAAGATGGCGTCGTTGTGGTTCTCGGGCAAGGTCTCGTCGCGCACCACCGCCTTGTCTATCACATAACCACCGATCGGTGCTTTCACGATGTATTGTGATCCATCCTTGAATTGGTAGATGGAGAAGATCTCTTCGATCCCGCGCAACTTCGCCTTGGCTTTTTCCAAGTCGTATCGCGCTTCAACGAGTTTTCTTTCGCTCAGGAGTTGTGAGGCGAAGAGGTCTTGTTTGGTGCTCAGGTTCTTCTCGGCCACTTCTAGGTCGCTACGTGCATCGATCAGTTTGCGTTCCAAGCCAGCAACCTGGCTGCTTCGTATGATGGCGAGTGTTTGCCCCTTTGTCACACGATCACCCAATTCCACCATCACATCGGACACCTGCCCACCTACGATGGGGTACACCGTTGCCAATCGCCCATCATCCGGTGTGATCCGTGCGTTCAGGTCAACGGCGTTCTCGATCGGTTTCAGCAGCACAGTGTCTAGACCGATGCGGTTCAACATGGTATCGCTCAAGGCGAAGGCTTTGTTGTCTGTTGCAGGCGGCTCATACGTTCCACAAGCGGAAAGTGAAAACACCAGCAAAAGCACCGCCATTGCACGCAGGCCGGTCCGGATGGTCCACTTCACCGGTAACGAACACCTTTTCGGTCGACACTGGAGAACCACCACATTCTCCATTCCTTCCACCTGGTGCATTGTTCTGGCGGCGTACCACCGTTCCAAGCCTGCGTGCTTAACGTCGGAACAGACGTTGTCCACTAACGAATTCGAGTTCTTCATAGGCGTTCTGGAGGTCCGCCTCCAATGCGTTCAAGGCGATGATCGAAGCGTTGTAGGATTCGAAGAGGTCCGTGAATTCGATCAGGTTGATGTTGCTCTTCACGTAGTTGTCCACCAAGCTTCCGCTCAGGTGGTCCAGCTGTTCTGCGAAGCCTTCGGTGGTGTTGGCATATTGTTGCTGCAACGAGGTCAGGTTCTGGTAGGCGCGTTTCACCTCGTTCCGTACGGCACGCCGTTCCAATTCATATTCGGTCCGTGCTTGCCCGACTTCTGCCCGTGCGCGTGCGATCCGACCTTGGTTACGATCGAAGATGGGTAGGCTCAGACCCACGTTCAGGCCGGTATAGTTCGCCAGGTAATTGCTGTTCTGGTCGTAGGTGCCTCCCAGGGAGAGGTCCGGTATGGCGCTGCGGCGCGCGTACTTCAGGTCCAGCTCCGATGCTTGTGCCTGAGCGAGTGCGGCTTGCACGCTGGGCCTGGCCTGCTCTGCGGTCGACAACAGCGTAGCCGTATCGGTGGGTAGGGGCCGTATGGACTGTAGGTCTGTTGTGGTTGGGGTGAAGGATACCGGCACAGCCACACCCAAAAGGATACCCAAGTCAAGTTGCAGGTCGTTCAGTTCGCGTTCCAACCTGGACCGGTCACCGTTCAGTGCGAAATAGCTCGTTCGCAGGCGAGTGGCTTCGCGGAGCGAGACGTTGCCTTTGTCCAGTTGTTCACCATAGCCATCCACCAATCGCTTCAACAGGATCAACTGGGAACTGATCGCGGTAATGGAACGCTGGATGTAGTGTTGGCGATACAGTTTGCCATGCAGCTCAAAGCGCAATGCGGCTACCAGTTCGGCATAACGTGCCTCAGCAGAACGGGTGCGTTCGGTGGCGGCTCTCACAGCCAACCCACGTTGGCCGCCTATGCGGAAGAGCTGCTCGATGGTCACAGCTTTCTGCCCTTGCGGTTGGGCCACGTCGAAGAAGCTCCCAGTGGAAGGGCGCACGCTCCATTCCGTGGAGAGGTTGGGGTTATTGAAGACCCGGGCCTGCACATGGTCCGCCTGGGCCTTGTCCACCTCGAAATGCTGTGCGAGCAACGATAATGAGCGCTCCAGCAGTAGTACGTCGGCATCGTTCAAGGAGATACGAAGCGTGTCCTGCGCGGGCAGGGAGAGGAGGAGGAGCACGGCCGTGGTGGCTAGCGCGTGACGAAGCATGCCACAAAGCGACGGCCACCACCTTAAGACCTCCTTAAGGCGCACCTTAAAAAATCCTTAAACGCTCAGCGGGAGTTCCACGGTGAAGTGGTGCTGCTCTGCATGGAAGTGGTAGCTCACCTTGCCGTCGGCATCTTCGGCCACTTGCTTTACGATGCTGAGTCCGAGCCCATTCCCTTTCGCTCGATCGGGGTGGGATCCACGATGGAACGGGTCTAACACTTGCGGAGGCAGGGCTTCTTCGCCTGCGTTGGAGAAGCGGAGCACAAGAGCTTGTCCCGCACGGGTGATCTCGATGGTCACACGCTTTTCGGGGGCATAGTTGGCTACGTTCCGGAGGAGGTTGAGGAAGAGCGTACGAAGAAGGATCTCGTTCCCATGTACGGTCAAGTCCAGTTCGGAACCGATCGCGCTGTGGATGTCCACCGTGGCGTGTAGGTCGGGCGAAAGTGCGCGCACCTCTTCCAAGGCGGTGTACAAGGTCTCATCCACACGTACGGGGTGCCGCTGCACGGGCAGGTGTGCTTGCAAGCGTTGTAATAGCAACAGCGATTCCACCAAGGATGCCTGCATGGAGATATCTTGCTGCAAGGTGGCCAGGGTATTTTTCAACCCTTCGCTTCCAGGTGGCAGTGCGAGTGCTTTTTCCACCTGTGCGTTCATGCGTGCCAATGGTGTGCGCAGTTCATGGCTCGCATTGTTCACGAAGGTGCGCTGTAGGTCGAAGGCTTCGCGCAAGCGGTCCAGCATGTGGTTGTAGTTCACCGCCAGTCGTTGGAATTCATCGTTCACGGTGGGCACCGGTACACGCTGGTCCAAGCGGTCCACATCAATAGTAGCGATGGCGCGGTCCAACTGATCGATCGGTCTGAACGCATAGCCGATGTACAGATAACTGGCACCGAAGATGAAAAGTGAACCCAAGGCAAGGCTGATCAGCAGGGTGTTCCGCAGGTTCCTCAATTCTTCCTGCCCGTGCTTGTCGAATGCGGATGCCAGAACGACCAGGTCGCTGTTGTTCTGGGTGTAATGGATGCCCACCACTTCATCACCGTCGGAGTCGCGCCAATAACCGCGACCACTGGAACGGATCCGCTCCAGGAGTTCCGTGGAGTAATGGATCGGTTCATCATCCAGGCTGCTGTAGATCACGACGTTCGTTCGATCGAAGACGAGCACTTTCTCATCGTGGATGCGATGGATCGTATTCACATCCAATACACGCAGCAGTAGCTTGTCGGCATCGCGTACCTCACCCAACAAGGAGGCCGTTCGGATGCACTGTGCTTCCAGTCGTTCGAAGAACTCTTCCTGCCGCGAGGTGGAATGGGAAATGAAGATGTAGCCGAGCACACCCAACAACAACAGCAACGAAAGACCGGCGAACAATAGAGCCATGCGCAGTTTCGTGCTCATGGCTGGTCGGTACTGATGGTATACCCGAAGCCATGCCGGGTGTGGATCAATTTTCGCGCGTGCCCTTTGTCCACCTTGCTCCGCAGGAAGCTGATGTACACTTCGATCGTATTGTTCGATACGGTATGGCTGTCGCTCCAAACCAGTTCGGCGAGCTCATCCTTGCTATATACCTTACCCAAGCGACTGGCCAGGAGCACCAATAGGTTGAACTCCTTCGGCGCAAGGTCGATCATGCGACCAGCACGGGTCACGATGCGGCGTGTGGTGTCGATCTCCAGATCGTCCACCACGATACGGTCGTTCGGTTGGGCCGTGCCTTCCCGGCGTTTCAGGAACACCCGCACCTTGGCGAGCACTTCTTGGAAGTGTACGGGTTTCACCAGGTAGTCATCAGCGCCAAGTTCGAAGGCGTTCATCTTGTCGTCGATGTCGCTGAACGCGGTTATCACGATGATGGGCAACTGGCGATCGGTGCGACGGATCTCCTTGCAAACGGCGTACCCATCCTTGCCGGGTAGGCTCAGGTCCAACAGCACCAGATCGAATTTCTTTCCGGTGAATGCCCGCAAGGCCATGTCACCATCGAATACCTGTGTACACGTGTAGCCTTCCGTCTGTAGCTGCTCCGCCAGTGAACGCGAAAGCCGTGGGTCATCTTCCACCAAGAGGATATGCGCTTCCTTGGCCAACATGGCGTGCAAGGTAGTGGGCGATCAACGGTCGCGCTGCCGTTTACGTTCCCCTCGTAGCAGGGTGCCGATGCGTTCCTTCACGCCAGGTGTGATGTCGCGCTTGATGCCCGTGCGCGTGAAGTGCCAGATGTAGGTGAACAGGGAACGATCAAGATCGCGGTCTATCGAAACGGATCGGCGGCGATGGTCAGAAAGGCCGCCACCCATATCCGGGGTAAGGATATGGTCCATGATGGAGCCAAGCATATGGCGCCGCTGTGACCTGCTGGCGTTGGCGGCCACGGTGGTCACCAGGTCGCTGTAGGCCAGTTCCATGCTGCCTTTGGCGCGTTCGTTGTCGCCATTCATCACTAGGTGCAGGTGGTCAATGGATCCTTTCACCAAGGATAGCCGGAGGAGGTTGGAGGTCACCTGGTTCAAGCTGGTAAATGGCAGGTCCGTCAACGTAGCGGTGAAGGAGAAGGCATCGTTGCCATCCAAGGGAGCCGTGAAGGTCGCATACAAGGCTGCGGTATCCATGAACTGGCATTCGATCCGGGCATCGATCACAGAGCCTTGGTTGGCGATCACTTCCACATTGCGCAAGCCAGAGAACGTGCTGTGCAACGCTGCAAAGCGGACTTCGCCCCAAAGACCAGTTTGATCGCTTCGTTCGCGGTAGCTTATGCTGCCATCCTGTAAACGCACGGTGTCCACCAGAATGGTGAAGGGCAGTTCCAAGAATGCTAGGTGCGGTAGGCGTGTAGGACTAAGAGGAGCTTGCGGAAGGTTCTTGTCCAAGGTCGCATCCAAGGTCATACCATGGATCGCGATTTCGCGAACATGCAAGGTCTTCTCGCCGATCAGCGCGGCGATATCGGGTCCATGCAAGACGAGGCTGACCAAGGAAATGTTTAAGGCCGTGCTTCGGACCTTGCCATCGAATTGCGCGTTGGGTTGAAGGGTGACGTGGTGTACATGGCCTTTGCCTTCCTGATCGGATAAGTGTATGGAACCCGAACGCAAGCGATATCCACCAGGCAGGTCGGTGCTCAGGCTATCCATCGCGAGGTACAAGCTGCCCAAATCCAGATCACTGCGGTGGCTGCCGCGCAATGGCGATACGCGCAGGTCGTTCACCGCCACGTTCAAGCGCGATGCACGCAGCACGGGCAGGTGACCGCTCAGGTCCTGCATGGTGGCCTGTGCATCGCGCACGATGATCCGATCCACCTTGAACAGGGGCGCTTCTGTTGCACCGGGTTTGGCCAAGCGCCGGAAAGGTTCCTGTAGGTGGACTCGGCGTTCACCAATGGTGTAGTCGAGCACCGGTTCGTCCACTTCAATGGAACGGATGTGTACCTCACTCTTCAGAAGCACACGCCAGATGGAAAGCCCACGCAGCTCTAGCGACCGTGTTGCACCCGCGAATAGGTAGTCATGTACACCGTTCCGCAAACTGTCTCGCAGGGCACTATCATAACGCAGCACGATGCCTTGGATGTGTACATCGCCACTGCGGAAGTCGGCCACCACACTATCCATGGTGAAATGGTAACCGTCTACCGCGGCCTCACGCACTGCGCTTTCGAGACGTGCGCGAATGGTGCTGTCCAGCCACGGCCCACCGTAGTGCCAAGCCCAGGTACCGATGGCCACGGCAGCAAGCACGAACGCGAGCAACAGCACCACCAGGATCCTTCGGAGGTGGCGCAATCGCCGTGCCATGGTGTGTAGTAGGGAAGGCGGTCAGCTCAAACGCTCGATCATCGCTTGGATGTTCTGCCTCCAGACCGGATACAGTTCATCGTTCTCCTCCCACAGTTCGCGCAGTTCGGAGGTCTCGCCCAGCACGCGTTCCAAGTTGCCGACAGATGCGGCTTTCAGATCACCGAGGTCTTTCTGCTTCACCACGTCCACCACGGTAGCCAGGGTCTCCGCATCATCGCAGCGGTATATGGTGCCATTCAGGGCTGCATCGATCACCGCAGCGCTTACCAGCAAACAGTGGCAATCGGTGTATTCGAGGTAGTCGCTGTCCGCAACGTTATCGTACCATTCGTTGATCTGCTCCAAGGGGTCGGCCAGGGAGAAGGAGGCGAGCACGTCGTAAGCGGTGTCGTCGTCGAAGATGCCGGTATCCCAAGCGCCCATGAGAAGGATTGGATCAGCTTCGCACAGGCACCCGCACCGCTGCGAACGCCTTCTGTTGTACGCTGTAGCTGTGGCCTTTGCTGATGATGTGTACCTTGACTCCTTCAATGGAGAAGGGTTCGCCTTCTTCCACATCGGCGTAATCACTGTAGGTGATGTCGTGCCCGTCGAAGATCATCACCTGGCCGCTGCCGATGGTCTCCAGCATTTCGCCGTTGGTGATCACCACGCCGGTGTCTTCGCCCAGGCCGATACCGATGGCCGATGGGTTGGCAGCCACCGCCTGCGTGAGTCGGCTGAAACGGCCGCGCTCCACGAAATGGCTGTCGATGATCACATCGTAGATCAGTGCTGCTCCGGTGGTCATTTTCACACCGCCTTTGATCAGGCCGCTGGCGCTATGGCCTTGGTAGATCATGGTGCTGCTCATGCACATGGCGCCCGCACTGGTACCAGCGATCACGAAGCCGGCCTCTTCTTCGTAACGGCGTTTCATCAGTTGCAGGAAGGCCGTGCCACCGAAGATCGTCGTCAACCGCAGTTGATTGCCACCGCTCATCATCACCCCGTCGCACTTGGCCAGGCGTTTGATCATGTCAGGCCGCACGTCACCACGGTCGCGGATGTCCATGAT
>JAEYWT010000279.1 GCA_023428865.1 Bacteroidota bacterium
CGCTCATGGGGGCTGCGTTCGTTCTACACTGCGGATCGCGACGAAAGTATCCGGCACGGGAGGTCAGGATCTGCCCGCATGGCCAGTAGTTTCAACCACCTTGGGTTGAAGACCGGCTAACAATGGACTGTTCATGGTCACCAGGACAGGTCGGTCAAGGAGCATGCCCATACGGTGCCTTATCTTTCAACTATGATAGCGCTGAAGTGGCTGTTCGCACTGAACGTTGCCTTACTATCCATCCCTCGCGGTTAGGGCCCAAACGGATGGTTCTCACCCTACGGAGGTAGGTATCCACCAGACCACCAACTATGAAGAGTCGGCACGATTCCTAGGAGAAGAGCAGGCCATGTGGACATACATCGCCAAGCATTTCAAATATCACTTACATGCGGAAATACAGGGGAGGGCGATCATCGGCATTGTGGTGGAGGCCGATGGCCGCCTCTCTCAACTACGCGTAATTGATGGAGTTGGATCACCCTTGGATGGTGAAGCACTTCGCGTGGTCAGTAGCATGCCCTTTGGCTTCCAGCAAAACAATTCGGAAAGCCAGTCCCGATGAAGTATACGCTCCCCATGCACATCAAACCGCGTTGATCCAGAGGTGGCGATCTACACCGTTGTCACCCGCTGTAGCACCTCTTCGATCATGCGGTCGATAGCCCCATGGTGGTCCTTGCTGTACTCTTTGCGCAAGCGGTTGGCTACTACCGTGCAAACCGTAGCACAGCGGTGTCCCAGCAACCCACCCAAGCCGTAGAGTGCGCTGGTCTCCATTTCGAAATTGGTGCCGCGCAGACCCTCGTGCGCAAAGGCGGTAAAGCGTTCGTTCAGCCCATCTACGCTAGGCACACCGCGCAATTGGCGGCCTTGGGGTGCGTAGAAGCCCCCGGAGGTGAAGGTGACACCCACCACATTGTTATGCCCTAAGAGCGTTACCAGTTCCTTGTCACCAGCCGCCACGTAGGGCATGGGCAGATTGTCCGGCCACTCGGTCTGGTGCAACAGCGCGTTCAGCATACGCTGTTCGGCATCGGTGTTCTCGTAGGCGTAGTAATGGAGCACGTTGTCCAGCCCCACACCATAGGCACTTACGATGCGCGTGTCCACGGGGATATCTTCCTGCAAAGCGCCGCAAGTTCCCAAGCGGATGATCTTCAATGATCGGGTCTTCTCCTTCGGTGTGCGGGTCTGCAGATCGATGTTCACGAGTGCATCCAGCTCGTTCACCACGATATCGATGTTATCGGTGCCGATACCAGTGCTGAGCGCGGTGATGCGCACGCCATTGTACTCACCGGTATGCCCCACGAATTCGCGGTTCTGCACCTTGTGCTCGATCCGGGTGAAGTGCCTACTGATCAATTCCACGCGACCCTGATCACCCACCACAAGCACGATATCACCCAATTGTTCGGGCCGCAGTGCGATATGGTACACCGAACCATCCGGGTTCAGGATCAATTCACTCGGTGGAATTATGGTACCGGTAGGGGTAAGGGTGATCGGATGCATGGGTGCAAAGGAAGTGTGGTTGCGAATGGCCTGCGGCCTGACGAGGATCCTATTGTATCACTGCTGGGAGAACACCTTTTGCAGCAATGCCGTGGCACGCGCGGCTGGGTCTTGGCGGATCTTTTTCTCCTCATCAGCCAAGAGTAGGAAAAGGCCATCCATGGCTTTTGTGGTCACGTAAGCGTTCAGGTCGGGGTCCACGGCTTTGCCACCGGTGAGTAGCGATGCCGTGTTGTAGGCGCTGGCCACCGGTGTCCAGTAGCTGGTGAGGGCCACCTGTTGTGTAGCGCGCTCCACCACCGGTGTGAATTTGGCCCGCAATGCAGCGCTGGTCTTTTCCCGTAGGAAGTTGGTGGCAGCGTTCTCCCCACCGCGCAACAGGTTGAAACCATCCTGGATGCTCATGCTCGTGATGGCATCCACAAAGACCGGTACAGCTTCCTTCGCCGCTTGTTCAGCAGCCTTGTTGAGGGTACGTTCGAAGTCTTCCACCGGCTTCTTGATCCCGAGGTCCGTCAACGTGTTCTTCACCTTGATCGCTTCGGGAGGAAAGGGGATCTTGATCCGTGCATCGTTCCAGAAACCATCTGCCACGCTGGCTTTGTCCACACTGCGTTCGGTGCCCAGGCGCAGGGCTTCCTTCAGGCCGTTGACCACTTCTTCGTTCGTAAGCGCTGTGTTGGAAGGCAGTGAGTTCAACACGTTCTGCATATCCTGCGGAGAGCAGGAGAACAATGTGACCACAGCCAACGCAAGTATCGTTCGTTTCATTCCTTCACGAGTTGTTCCAAAGCCACACGCCAAGCGCCCGGCAAACCGATGGACGTATTAGCCGTGTAGTCGAAGCACACCATCACACTTCTACCTTCCGCACAAACGCCCGGTCGTTCGCCTCCGATGCGATGGATGGCATAAACCAGATCGAAGCTCTTGTTGCCGATAGTGCCGCACCACACTTCGGCCTCGATGTGGTCGGTGAGGTGAACGGGCATGCGGTAGTCCACTTCGTTGCGGGCGAGGATAAGACCCTCCTTGCGCCAATCGTGGTCTGCAGGTATGAACTGTTGGAGCAGGGCCATCCGTGCCAGTTCGAACCAATGGAGGTACACGCCATTGTGTACGTGGCGGGCCATGTCCACATCGGCAAAGCGGATCTGTATGGGCAGGCGCTTGATCTCCATGGCGGGGCTAGGAGATGGGATTCAACATCACACTGAACACGGTGATGCTGTTGGGGTCGCGATCGTAGAAGAGCTTATCCAGCGCTTCCATGATGTTCTTAGCGCGGAAGTAGGAGGTGTGCAAGCTGCCTTCGCCACGCGCGCTCCACTGGATGGTGTAACTGCCGGTGCGCTCCTTGTAGGTCTTCACATAATCCAACATGGAGCGGAGTGCGTCCACCTTATCGCTTCCTGTGGTCTGGTGGAAGAGGAAGCTCTGGTTGTGCCTTGCGTTGAGGGTGATCACGAAGAGCTTCGTGGTGGTGCCGCCTTCATCGAAGTTGAAAACAAGGCTATCGGGACCGATACCGATGTAATCAGCTATCTCCTTCTGGTACCGTGCGATCTCGAGGTTCTTATCCCGTGTCATGGAGGTGGATTTTTCCGTCCGGAATGGATCGGAAGAAGGTCCCGGTGTTGAGGTTAGGTTCTTTGGTGCCGCAGGTATCAGTTTTGCGGCGCATCGAAGGTACTGTACACCGAGTTGTGGCTGCGGTATTCTGGCACCAAAGCCTTCATGGTCCGTACCAGTTCTTCTGGCGTGAGGCCGTGTCGTAACCGTTCTACTTCGCCCAATATCAGGGCCGGATCATTGGTACGCACCTTTCCGATAAGGATCCGTGGGTGGTGCGTAGGCAAGGTGTTCTCTGCCGTTGCCAGCAGTTCTTCGAAGAGCTTTTCGCCAGGGCGAAGTCCGGTATACTGGATCGAAATGTCAGTGCCGGGTTCCAAACCACTGAGGCGGATCATCTTTTCGGCGAGGTCGGCGATGCGTACGGGCTGGCCCATGTCGAAGACGAAGATCTCGCCGCCCTTGCCCATGGTGGCGGCTTCAAGCACTAGGCGGCACGCTTCGGGTATGGTCATGAAGAAGCGGGTAACCTCGGGGTGGGTTACCGTTACTGGCCCACCGGCAGCGATCTGCCGACGGAACAGGGGGATCACCGAGCCGCTACTACCGAGCACATTGCCGAAGCGTGTGGTGATGGTGCGCGGTGCATGGTCCCGGATGGTGGCCAGGCTGTTCACCACCATTTCCGCCACTCGTTTGCTGGCACCCATCACGCTAGTAGGGTTCACAGCCTTATCGGTGCTCACGAACACGAAGCGTTCCACCCGATGCTCGCACGCGAGATCGGCCACGTTGAAGGTGCCGAGCACATTGGTGCGTACGGCCTCTTCCGGCTGTGCTTCCATCAAGGGCACATGCTTGTACGCTGCGGCATGGAACACCACCTGTGGCTTGAACCGTTCGAATACGGAGGCTATGGTCTGGCGGTCGCGCACGTCGGCGATGCATGCCGAAAGTCCGCTGGCACCAGTTGCCGTCAACTCGGTCTGTATGTCGTAAAGGCCGGATTCGGCGATGTCGACCAATATCAGTTCCAGGAGTGATAGCTGGGCCAGTTGTCTCGCCAGTTCACTGCCGATGGAACCGGCCGCCCCGGTGATCAGCACCCGTTTTCCAGCGAATTGCGCCCGTACTTCGGCATCATCAAGTTGGATCACCGGCCTCCCGAGCAGGTCTTCGATGCGTACTTCTTTGATCTGGCCGGCGCTCAATTGTCCATTGATCCAATCGTTCACCGGCGGAATGGAGAGCACACGCACTTTGGCGGCCATGGCGGCATCAACCACCCGGCGGCGATGCTCTGGGTCGGGTTTGGCCATGGCGATGATCACTTCGTCCACCTTGCCGTTGGCGAAGAGATCTTCCAGTTTATCGGCCGAGTGGATCAAGCTTCCCTCAAGGCGTTTACCCACCTTGCGGGGATCGTCGTCCACGAAGGCGATCACCTCATACTTCACGCTTCCTTCGCGCTCCAAGGTCCGTTTGGTGATCAACCCGGCCTCACCGGCGCCATGTATCACCACATGCACCACATCCTTACCGGCGCCGCGGGAGCGTAGGTGTAGCAATTTGAACCCGATGCGCGCCACGATGAGCAGCATGGCCGTAGCCATGAAGTCGATCACGATCACAGAGGTGGGCAGGAAGTAATAACCATCGAAGAAGAGGTAGCGCAAGACACCTATGGCAATGAACACCACCGACCCACCCAGCACGGTGAGGAAGATGCGCTTCGCATCGTCGGTGTTGGTGTGGCGCACCATTAAGCGCTGCAGGCCGGCGAGCAGGAACGAGGCGGCCCGCACACCAAGGAAGATCGGCAGCACCGGAAGCAGTAGGTCCACTTCGATACGTGGTACCTGGAAATTGAAACGGAGCGCATAAGCGGCCGCCAACGCCACCAGGCAAAGCACCAGATCGATCAGCAGGATACCCCAGCGCGGGAAAAGTCGTTGGACCGCCATTGGAAGCCCGAAAGATAGGGGTGTGGCCAGCTATGGTGCCGCCGCCTTTCTTTGTGGCCAGAGCCATGCCCCGGATCCTTTTCATTGCAGCCCACCGACCTGATCGCTCACCGAGCCAGCGCTATCGGTTCGAGCAATTCGCAGGGTATTGGGCGAAGCATGGATTTTCGCACGAGTACGCATGGTTGATCAGTGCCGAGGAGGACCGTGTCTTTTACTCTCCCGGGCACATTGGAGCCAAAGCCGGCATATTCGCAAGAAGCTGGTTACGACGCAGGGAGCAGGTGAAGCGAGTGCGTGAATTCGACCTCGTGGTGATCCAACGTGAAGCCTTCATGACGGGAAGTACGCGCTTCGAGGAGCATCTTGCCGCCAGCGGTGTTCCCGTGGTCTACGACTTCGACGATGCGATATGGCATATGGATGTGAGCGATGCCAACCGCCGCCTGCGTTGGTTGAAGGATCCGTCCAAAACGGCACGCTTGATCGGCTTGGCTGATCTGGTGATCGCTGGGAACGACTACCTCGCCGAATATGCTCGACGATATAGCCAGAAGGTGGAAGTGATCCCTACCGTGATCGATACTGACCTCTACGACCCCAGCTTGGTCGGGAACCGTAAAGACGAACGCGTGGTGATCGGCTGGACCGGTAGTTACACCAGCCTTGCTCATCTGAAGCAGGAGCTGCCCATGTTGCTCGAGGTACAGCAACGCTGGGGTGATAAAGTACTGTTCCGGGTTATCAGTGACCGCGACCTCGTGGCACCGGGGTTGCAAGTCGAGAATGTGCGCTGGAACAGTGCAACGGAAGCCGCCGACCTGGCCGGTCTGGACATCGGCATCATGCCTTTGCCCGATGATGAATGGAGCAGGGGAAAATGTGGGTTCAAAGGCTTGCAGTACATGGGCATGGGTAAAGCGGTGGTCCTAAGCCGGGTGGGTGTGAACAAGACCATCGTACAGCACGGAGTGAATGGCTTTCTCGCCAGCACCAGCACCGAATGGGTTGAAGCCTTGGGACAACTGATCTCCAGTTCCGACCTTCGCGCCAAGTTAGGAGCGGCCGCACGGCGAACGGTGGAAGAAAGCTACTCTGTACACGCCTGGCGCGATCGCTACCTGGAACTCTTCAATACCTTGGTGCAAGGCAGCACCCGCTGAAACAAGAAAACGAACCGATGGCGACCACCACAGATCTCAAACGGACCGCACTCTCACACGTCCACGAAGCCCTCGGGGCCAAAATGGTGCCCTTCGCGGGTTACCTCATGCCCGTTCAATACACCGGTGTGAACGATGAGCACCACGTTGTACGAAACAGCGTGGGCGTGTTCGATGTAAGTCACATGGGCGAATTCCTCGTGCGCGGACCTGGAGCATTGGACCTGATCCAGAAGATCACCAGTAACGATGCCAGCAAACTAACACCGGGCAAAGTGCAATATAGTTGCATGCCCAACGGCAAGGGTGGTATCGTGGACGACCTGCTCGTTTACCGTATGGAACACGGCGACGATAACCACTACGTGCTGGTGGTGAACGCCAGCAATATCCAGAAGGACTGGGATTGGATCCAGAAGCACAACACCTTCGACGCTCAGTTGGAAGACATCAGTGATCGCATGTCCTTGCTGGCCGTTCAAGGCCCCAAGGCGGTGGATACGTTGAAAGGTCTTTTCACTGAAGACATCGCCGCCATGCCATATTACACGGCCATGTACGCCGAAATGAAAGGGGTGGGGCTCGTACTGATCAGCACCACGGGCTACACCGGCGCTGGTGGCTACGAGATCTACATGCCGAACCCATTGGCGGAAAAGGCATGGAACGCGGTATTCGAAGCGGGTGCTGCACATGGCATCAAGCCTGCGGGCCTGGCTTCGCGCGATACCCTTCGCCTGGAAATGGGTTTCTGCCTCTATGGTAACGACATCGACGACACCACCTCGCCGATCGAGGCGGGACTCGGCTGGATCACCAAATTCACCAAGGACTTCGTGGATGCACCCATGCTCAAGGCGCAGAAAGAGAACGGCACGGACCGCAAACTCGTGGGTTTCGAATTGGTGGAGCGTGGCATTCCGCGCCACGATCATCCCGTGGTGGATGAGGCGGGTAACGTGGTGGGCAAGGTCACCAGCGGCACCATGAGCCCTACACTCCAAAAGCCCATCGGCATGGCCTATGTACCCACGGCCATGGCCAAAGAAGGAAGCCCGATCCTGGTGGACATTCGTGGAAAGGCTTTGAAAGGTGTCGTAGTTAAGCTACCTTTCCTGAGCAAGCCCTGATGGAGGAGATCCGCAACAGCGATTACAAGTACCGGGTGGAGGTCTGCTTCATGCCGGGCCAATACCCCTTGTATGCCCAGGACATGGGTATCGTGGTGGTGATCGATGTGTTGCGTGCCACAAGCGCCATGGTAGCGGCGTTCGAGAATGGCATAGACCGCATCATCCCGGTGGCTACCATCGAAGAAGCCGCACAATACATTGGTCGAACGGGCTACATCGCAGCGGCAGAGCGGAACGGAGAGGTGGTGCAAGGCTTCCAATATGGCAACTCGCCGTTGGCTTATGTAGGGCAGGACCTACGTGGCCAGACCATTGTAATGACCACCACCAACGGTACCAAGGCCATCAACCTGGCCAAAGATGCCCGGCAATTGGTGATCGGTTCCTTCCTGAACCTTACTGCGCTTAGCGACTGGTTGGTGAAACAGAACGACAACATCCTATTACTCTGTTCTGGTTGGAAGGACAAGTTCAACTTGGAAGACAGCGTATTCGCTGGAGCGGTGATGGAACGGTTGCTGGAGAGCGGCAAATTCGGTGTGGAGGAGGATAGCAGCATAGCCGCCAAGTACATGTACATGAGCGCCCGGGACAATTTCATGGGCATTCTGAAGGCAGCTCCACGGCGCCGGCGGATCGAGCAACTGCAATTGCTGCCCGATGTGAAGTATTGCCTAACGCCAGACCAAAGCACCAAGATCCCCGTGCTGCGCGATGGAGAGCTCGTGTTACTGGATACGGCGAAAAGCACATGATCAAGAAGACGCTTTTGCTGGCAACACTGCTAGGCTTGGCGGCCTTCGTGCTCTGGCCAA
>JAEYWT010000320.1 GCA_023428865.1 Bacteroidota bacterium
ATGCCATGCAGGGCATTGTGCCCTTCATACCCACCGAGCGGAAGATCGAATATCTGAACACGTTGCTGCGTGTTGGTTTCGACACCATCGACATCGGCAGCTTCGTAAGTCCGAAGGCCATACCACAATTGGCGGATACAGCGGAGGTTCTGGCGCGGATCGAACCCTCAGCATCGAAATTGCTGGTGATCGTGGCCAACGAACGCGGTGCGGAACAAGCTGTGGAGCAGGAGCGTGTCACCTATCTGGGTTATCCCTTCAGCATCAGCGAGACCTTCCAGCAGCGTAATACCAATACGAGCATCGAAGGTTCGTGGGCACGCATCGCACGCATCGCCGATCTGACGCAAGCTGCGAACAAGGAACTGGTGGTGTACATCAGCATGGCCTTCGGAAATCCCTATGGCGATCCATGGAACGCCGAGGTGGCCCTGCACTGGACGAACCGCCTGGTGAACGAGCTCGGCGTACGGATCATCGCCCTTAGTGATACCGTCGGTGTTGCCAAGCCGGAGGATATCCACGCCATGTTCGCCGCCTTGATCCCAGCTCTCCCGCACGTTGAATTCGGTGCACACCTGCACTGCACACTCGACAATTGGCCGGTGAAGACCCAAGCCGCATGGGATGCCGGATGCCGCCGGTTCGATGGTGCCATCAAGGGCTACGGCGGCTGCCCAATGGCCGAGGACGATCTCGTGGGTAACCTTCAGATAGAGCTGTTCGTGCAGGAGCTGGAGCGAAAAGGTATCAGAACTGGACTGGACCTGGAACAGCTAGGGCGTAGTGTCCTTTTAGCTGCTACGGTCTTCCCCTGATCTTCGGCCATGCGAGCCTGGCGTGGTGTGTTGTTCGTGGCCCTTGCAGGTGGGCTGGTGCACGCGCTGGTAACCTTCCCGAATCATTTCCTTTTCCGCACCTACGCGCTCGATCTCGGCCTGTACACGCACGCAGCTTGGACCTACCTCAATGGTGGGTTGGCCGATACAGCCTTGTTCCAGGAAGTCGTCGCTCCCATGTTGGCGGATCACTTCGACCTTTATCTACTTCTTGTCTCTCCACTTCTACTGATCTTCGGGACCTGGACCCTGCTATTCCTACAATGGGCGTCCATCATTTTCGGAGCTTTTGGCGTTCGCCGGTATTTGCTCACTCGGGGAATGGAGCCGTCGGTCGCGCTGGTGGGAATGTCCTTATTCTTCCTCTTCTTCGGGGTGTTCGCCGCTTCGTCGTTCGATTATCACTCCAATGTGGTAGCCGCCATGTTGCTGCCGTGGTGCCTGGATGCCGTATGGCGAGGTCGGAGGTGGAGAGCCTTCTTGTTTTGCGCGGGAATGTTGGTGGCCAAGGAGAATATTGGTCTTTGGTCGGGTTCCATCATGGCTATCCTCGCGATGGATCGTTCACTATCAATGACCATACGGCGCATGGCGATGAGCCTCGCAGTATTGAGCTTCGTTTGGTCGGCGATCATCATCGGTGTGGTGATGCCGACGTTGGCTGCGGATGGCCAATATGCCCACTTCGACTATCGGATCGTAGCCGGCCTTTTCCAAGGCGATCGACCACCTTGGGGCCTTCTTCGTGCGTTGTTCATTGACTTGGAAGGCTCGGCAAAGGGTACGGCCATTAAGGTCGAATTCTGGGTGCTGCTAATGCTCTCGGGTGGTTGGGCGTTCGTTCTTCGACCTGCCTGGGGAATGATGGCGGTGCCGCTGATCGTACAGAAAATGTGGCATGATGAGCCCTCCAAGTGGGGGGCGTTCGGTCAGTACTGTATCGAGTTCGCGCCTTTGGTGGCCATTTCGGTACCGTTGGTACTAGCGACCACTATGGCTCAGGGTGCTCGTCGTTGGGCTCTGTTCATCGCACTGGGCATGGCTATGGCCTGCACCATTCGCATTATGGATAACACTGTGGCCCACATGGATCGGTCGCGGATCCGCTTATACAAGGCGGAGCATTACCGTCGGGAATATGATGTCCAGCGGGTGCGCGATGTCGTTGCTTCCTTGCCACCGGGTGTTGTGGTCAGCGCACAATCTCCAGCTGTGCCCCATCTCGCCTTGCGTAGCCACCTGTTCCAATTCCCGATCTTGCGGGATGCTGAAGCTGTTGTATTGATGCCCCAAGAGAGCACCTATCCGTTGAGCGAATCAGACTATCGCCGTTCAGTGGACAGCTTGATGAACGCTGCCGATTGGCGGGTGGAGGTGCGTGATACGAACGTTATCCTGCTGAGACGCGATGGCGGGGAAGTCAGGCCCGATGCAGCTCGAACACCGTGATCTCCGGTGGCATGCCCACGCGGCCAGGGAATCCGATGAAGCCGAAGCCGCGGTTCACATAAAGGTGCTGTTTCCCTTCGGTGTATAGCCCCGCCCAGTGCTTGTAGACCCACTGTGCCGGGCTGAACACGACACCGTTCAACTTTACACCGAGCTGTGCGCCGTGCGTATGGCCGCTCAAGGTGAGGTCGATACCCGTGCCTAGGACCTGCTCTTCCCAATGCGTGGGGTCGTGGCTCATCAGGATCCGGAAGGGGAGTTTCTCAGAGCCGTAGATCGCTTTGGATAGGTCGCCATATTGCTGGAAACGACGGCCCCAGTTCTGCACACCCAACAGACCGATCCGTGCGGTACCACGCTCCAATGTGATGTGTTCATCCAACAGGAGTTTGAAACCCATATCACGGTGTATCCGCTTCAGTTTCTCGAGGTTCGCACGTTTGTCTTCAGTGTTGTCCCACTTCACGTAATCACTGTAGTCGTGATTGCCGAGGATACTGTACTTGCCGATCTTGGCTTTCACGCCGGCAAAGATCTCCGTGAAGGCTTCCGCTTCGTCGGCGTAGTCGTTCACCATATCACCGGTGAAGAGCACCAGGTCCGGTGTTTCTGCGTTGATCAGGTCCACGCCGTTCTGTACGATGGAACGGTCGTCTCCGAAGCTGCCCAAGTGCATGTCACTGATCTGGACAATGCGCAGACCGTCGAACTCCTGCGGCAGATCGGGGCTGTCGATAGGAATGCGGGCCACGTTGAATTTGCGCCGCCCCTTTGTTACTCCGTAAAGAACGCCTGCGAACGGTACGGTAGCCACGATCAATCCCAGTTGGCTTAGGAAGTTCGCGCGATCCAACAGTTCACCGGTGCCATCGGGTTTCCCAGGCAGCAGTTTGGACCAACCCCAACGTCCTAGGTGCAGGATGTCGTCCAAACCATGGAAGATCACGATCACCAACTTGGGCAGGAAGAACAACAGGAAGAGCGCCACCAACGAGAATACATAGCTATGATCGCGTCGGACTTGGCTCCCCTGCATGCTCACCATGGTCCAGACCAAGACCGCCATGATACCAATGCTTACGATCCAATACAGGATACGCACGATACGCCTCAATACCAACGAGTGGTTGGCCAGGGCCGTGTTCACCCCCTTGTACGCGTACAGGTCTATCAGCACCAATACGACCAAGAAGATGATGAAATTGCGAAGGGCGGTAGGGGACATGGGGGCAAAGCTATGGGGGCTAACTCCGTTCGGTCGGGTTTGGCGATCTTTGGGGATCAAACGATGATTAGAACGACCATACTGACCCTTTTGATCAGCGCATCTTTTGTGTCCTCTGGACAGACCTGGAGAAGGGCTGTAGGTACCTACGGTCAAGATGATGCCACTTGTGTCCGATGGGTTTATGAGGACCTGATCGTTGTCGCAGGATCAACTGGTGGCGCAGGTTCCGGAGGGTCTGACATTTATCTGATGGGACTCAATGGTGCGGGAGTTCGACAATGGAGTAACACCATTGGAGGTTCCGCTATTGAACAAGCTGTTGATCTTCACGTACTCGAGGATGGCTCCTTTCTTATCCTTGGGAATACCAATGTTGGAGAAGATTACGATGGGCTTCTCATACACGCCAACGCTGATGGGGAGGTACAATGGCAACGCACCTATGGCGGCGAGGACTGGGATCTTTTCAGAGAGCTTGTCGTGCTGCCCAATGGTGAAATACTGGTGGTTGGTCGGTCTTATCGCCCTGGTTTAGACGCTGAAGTCTGGCTCCTTCGGCTAGCACCGAATGGCGATGTGATGAATCAGACCTTCTATGGTGGAATGGGTGATCAGGACGGTCGTTCTTTGTGTGAACGGAATGGCGTCATAACGATAGCAGGCTCAACGGGCCTTGAAGAGCAAACGGATGTTCTGTTGCTTCAAGTGGATCTTGATGGGAATCTGGCCTGGTCCATAACGCATGGAGGGGATTCCTTGGATGTTGCTTACGATGTCCTTCCCACACTGGATGGTGGTTTTTCCATCGTTGGTATTACACGAAGCTTTTCAGTATACGAGGAAGGTTATCACCTGAAAACGGACGGTACAGGGACGTTTGAATGGAACAGGAACTGGGGACAGATCAATGACCAGGCTTCTTACGACCACCTTCAATTGAGCACCGGAGAGTTCATCACCGTTGGGTACACGAAGACCTCTGGTGGTGGGCAAAAGGATATGTTCCTTTTGAAAAGCACAGAACAAGGAGATTTCCTCTTCGGCCGGACGTTCGGTGGTGCTCAAGATGAAGTGGCCTTCTCTCTTGACCTTACGGTTGATGGTTTCTTATGCGCAGGGTGGACTACGAGTTACGGTGCAGGAGGTCGTGATATGTTCATTGTAAGGACCGGAGAGAATGGAACCACCGCAACGGAGGTCGTCTCCAGTTCGTTCGATCCAGTTAGCGTTGTGGAGTCAACTATTCCACCCATTCGTTGTTACCCGAATCCTTTCGTGGGTGAGTTCACCATTGAAGGTGCTTCCAAAGGCACTTGGCGAATGTTCGATATACATGGTGCGTTGATCGATGCTGGGGTGTTCAGTGGTTTAACCCGTGCTCAGGTTTCTGCATCGCCAGGGACCTATGTGGTCGAAGTGGTGCATGGCAATGGTGATATGAATCGTTGTACGATGATCCTTCTGCCCCAATGACCTTAAGGATGAGGTCTAATGCGGGCCATGCTAGTCAAGCCCTCCTCCTCCTAGGCCACCTCCTCTTCTTCGGCCTGTTCGCGTTGGCCTACATCCACATGCCTGCGCGTGTGGTGCATGTGGATTCCGCGTTCCAGATCTTCAAATGGATCCATGTGCCGGGGGTGGGTGTGGAGGCACATCGGTTCACCGC
>JAEYWT010000330.1 GCA_023428865.1 Bacteroidota bacterium
CTACCGGAACCAGAGCCCAGGGTTCTTGGATGCTGCAGGTCGTGATTTCAGGCTCAGCGCTGGAGCTTTCGCCCGTAACAAAGCAGTTCCTGGAACAGTGCTTCCGGGCTCACCGTTCGACCTGAATGGTGTGGACCGGGGTGCAAATGGCGAATGGGACCTCGGTTGTTACGAGTACGTTCCTTAGCCTAGACCGACCAGGAACCTCATAGTATCCACGCCATCGGCATGATCGGCCAAGCCCGGCTGTTGGGTACTTCCGAAGGGCAGATGACCGTGCCCAACCACACATTGGATAGACTCCGCTTGCTTGTGCAATAAAGCCTCTACAGCGGCACGGTCTGAATACCGTTCGTAATACACCGCAGCGACCGGGCTAGCCAGCGCGGTATCCTCCTTCACCAACGCGAACCCGTTCTCCAGGAACTTGACCCCGTCCAACAACCATAACGCGCGCGTGTAGTCGTAGTTGTTCCCATACTTGTTGTGGTGTACGATCGCATTCCACGGATAAATGCCCGTGAAGAAGCGATCCAGATCGAAGCTCTCTGGCAGAAAGAGCTTGGCCACATTGCGGCAACCCAAGCCGAAGTAGCGGAAAATGTCCTCGCCCAAGGCCGCGAACTCCTCTGGTGTTTCCGTTCCATCCAGCACCGCAACACTTACCCTGCTCTTGCGAACGATCCGTGGCAAATGGCCGAAGTAGTGCTCGAAGTAGCGCGCCGTATTGTTGCTACCGGTGGCGATCACCGCATCCACTGCACCTAGCTTCCCTTCCAGGAATACGATGCGCTCGGCAACACCGGGCATGAACTTCTCCAGTACCCCGAAAAGCGCGGGGATCAACGCCGGATCCTGCGAGGAGCATTTCACCCGTGCGCTGTGCCCGCTCAGCCATACGGATAGCACATCGTGCAGTCCTACGAGTGGGATGTTCCCGGCCAAGACCAATCCGACCGTGCGCACTTCACGTGCCGTAGCCAGTTCGGGATAAGGACTCAACCACGCGCTGATCGCTTCGGTGTTCAGCAAACAGCCCCAGCTCGCGAAGGCGTGGCGCACGTTCTTTTCGGTGAACCAACCATTGAGCAGGTGGGCGCGTTGTACCGTACCATCCAGTTGCTGGTACTCCTCCTCCGAAAGGCCACAGGCATGGCCCGGCCAGGCATCGCCCCTTCCGATCCATGCCATTACGGCGCCCAATTGTGCCAAAGCCCCGATCCGGTGGGTAAGGGTGCTTTCCAGGGTAGAAGTGTTCATTCTGGCTACAGGGGTCTTCTATCTTTGCGGCCGCTTGTTCCGGAAACGTTCCGGGAGGAGCACAAAAGTAGACCGCACCGCCATGGCGATCATGATCACCGACGAATGCATCAACTGTGGTGCATGCGAACCCGAATGTCCGAACAACGCCATTTACGAAGGCGGTGCTGAATGGCGCCTCTCCGACGGCACCTCGCTGAAAGGTCCGCAAACCACGCCCATGGGGAACACCTATGAGGCGGAGGCCACCAACACCCCGAAGGCCATGGATGTGTACTACATCGTGACCGACAAGTGTACCGAATGCACGGGTTTCCACGATGAACCGCAGTGCGCCGCCGTGTGCCCGGTGGATTGCTGCGTGGACGACCCCGACTTCCGCGAGACCAAAGAGCAATTGTTGGCGAAGAAGGAGTTCATGCACCTGTAAGGCCTTTCGCCCGACGCGGGCTTTCCGGTGCGGTCGGCATAATTCGTGCATCACACCGATCGTTGTTGTTCCCATGCACTTCCAAAGGGCCACTCATTCCTTGCTGTTGCTACAATGCTGTTGCACCCTGCTGGCCCAAGCCCCGGCCACGGCACGCCTTGCGCAACATCTGAAACAGTTGACCACTGCCACCGATCAACAACAGGATAGCCTGAACGGGGCCATCAAAGCCGACTTGCGAAACGTGTTGGAGCAGCCGGAGGGTTGGACAGCCACCTTCACCGACCTGCCAATGACACGGGTAGATGCCCCGGATGGCATGTTCCGCCTGTTCACATGGAACCTGCCACGGAACGACGGTCGCCACGAATTCGAGGGCTTTCTACTCGCCCGCACACCAACTGGACAGGTCTTGTACGAGTTGCGCGATATGACGGCGAAGATCCCCTCGCCGGAAGTGCCGGAACTGGGACCGGACCGCTGGTATGGAGCTTTATACTATGAAGTGATCCCGGTGAAGAAAGGTGCCCGAACGTATTACACCCTGCTCGGCTGGAAAGGCTACAGCAAGGCCGAGACCCGTAAGGTGATCGAAGTGCTCTCCTTCAAAAGTGGCAAACCGCGGTTCGGCGCACCGCTCTTCGGTAGTGGTAAGTTGAAAGCCATGCGCAAGGTGTTCGGCTACGCCTTCCAGGCCAGTATGACCCTGCGGTATGACCCCGCCATGGAAGCCATCATCCTAGACCACCTCTCCCCATCGCGCCCCGACCTGAAGGACAACTGGGCTTTCTATGGACCGGATATGACGCACGACGGTTATTTCTGGCACAAAGGCGAATGGTGGTTCGGACCGGAGATCGACCTGCGTGCGCCAGACAGCGCCAAACCGGGAAAGGGTGTCGACAAAGGCGGCCGCTAGCCTTTCGGATCGAACGGTGGATCGTTGGTCGATCCTTAGCCTGTGGTGGCCATGGCGGAGCCTCGGTTGGCTACCTTCGCGGCGCCGAACTCCACGGCATCTTTCACCATGAGCACAACCACGAACGTGAAGGTCCACAACTTCAGCGCTGGCCCCTGTATTCTCCCGCAGGAAGTACTGCGCACCGCCGCCGCATCCCTCATCGACTACGAAGGCACGGGCCTCTCCATCATCGAGATGAGCCACCGCAGCAAACCGTTCGAGGCGGTGATGGCCAAGGCACAAAGCCTGGTGAAGGAACTGCTGGGCGCCCCTGAACAATACCAAGTGGTATTCCTAGGTGGTGGTGCCAGCATGGGCTTCCACATGATCCCACAGAACTACATGAGAGTGGGTGGCAAAGCAGCCTATGCCAACACCGGTGAATGGGCCACCCGTGCCATCAAGGAAAGCAAGCTCGCCGGTGAAACGGTAGTGGTGGCCAGTAGCGAGGACAAGAACTTCAGCTATATCCCCAAAGGTTTCACCATCCCCACGGATACCGATTACCTCCACTTCACCAGCAACAATACCATCTTCGGCACACAATACAAGACCTTCCCCACCAGCCCGGTACCGCTGATCTGCGATATGAGCAGCGACATCTTCAGCCGTCCGGTGAAGGTGAGCGACTTCGCCCTGATCTATGGTGGCGCGCAGAAGAACATGGGGCCTGCCGGTGCAACAGTATACCTCTTCGACCCAGCATACTTGGGCAAGACCGGCCGCAAGCTGAGCCCGATGATGGACCTGAAGAACCACGCCGATAAGGAGAGCATGTACAATACACCTCCCGTGTTCGCGGTGTATGTGAGCATGCTCACCATGCAGTGGATGAAGGACCAAGGTGGTGTGGTGGAGATGGAAAAGCGCAACGCTGCAAAAGCGAAGCTCTTGTACGAGACCATAGACCGCCTGCCGATCTTCAAAGGCACTACAGCGGTGGAAGACCGTAGTGTGATGAACCCCACCTTCGTGATGACCGACCCTGCCTTGGAACCGGCGTTCGATGCCCTGTGGAAAGAGGCTGGCATCAGCGGTATTCGTGGGCACCGCAGTGTGGGCGGCTACCGCGCCAGCATGTATAACGCATTGCCCATCGAGAGCGTACAAGCACTGGTGGATGTGATGGAAGACTTCGCCCGCAAGAACGGATAACCCAGTTACCAGAACGATGCGCGTACACGCCAACGACGGTATTTCGGCACAGGCCAAGAACAGCCTGGCAGAGGAAGGATTCAAGGTGACCACCGATCATGTTCCACAGGACCAACTGATCGCGTACATCAACCAAGAGCACATCGAAGTGCTGCTCGTACGCAGTGCCACCAAAGTGCGCCGCGACCTGATCGATGCGTGCCCAGGATTGAAGCTCATCGGTCGCGGTGGTGTAGGCATGGACAACATCGATGTGGCCTATGCGAAGGACAAGGGCCTGCAGGTGATCAATACACCGGCTTCCAGCAGCATCAGTGTTGCGGAACTGGTGATGGCACACCTCTTCGGGCTGATGCGCCACTTGCACAAGGCGAACCGTCGAATGCCTTCCGAAGGACGCAGTAAGTTCAAGGACCTGAAGAAGGAGTATGAAAAAGGATCCGAACTGCGCGGCAAAACGCTCGGTGTGATCGGCTTCGGGCGCATCGGCCAATGGACCGCTCGGTATGCACTTGGAAGCGGCATGCGCGTGATCTACGTGGACAACAATGCCACCGCCGAAGCCATTGAACTGGAGATCGGCGGTACAAGTGTTCGTGTACCGGTGAAGATGGTCTCCATGGCCGAGTTGCTGCAACAAGCCGACGCCATCAGCTTGCACGTGCCCGCACAGAAGGATGGTCGCCCGGTGCTGGGCACCGCTGAACTAGCCGCTGTGAAACCCGGCGTGGTGATCGTGAATACAGCGCGCGGGGGAAGCATTGATGAGGACGCGCTCTTGAAGTCGATCAAAGAAGGTCGTGTACGCGGTGCAGCATTGGATGTCTTCGTAGGTGAACCTGAACCGCGCGAAGATCTCCTGTGCGAACCATGCCTTAGCCTAACACCGCACATCGGTGCCGCTACGGCTGAAGCACAAGGCCGCGTGGGCGATGAGCTTGCCGACCAGATCATTTCCTGGCGTTCCACGGTGGACGTTGGCTGAATGATCCGCATACGCCCGTTCCGCGCCTGGCGCCCAACGCCGGACAAAGCCCACCTCGTGGGATCGCGCTCCTACGTCTCCTACACCGATGAACAGCTTCATGAAAAGCTGATCGGCAACCCGTTCTCCTTTTTGCATGTGATCCACCCGGACCACGGGAACAACGCACACCTGAGCCGCCAGCAGCGCTTCTCCAATGTGCGCCGTAAGTGGGATGAGTTCGTAGGTGAAGGCTGGTTCATACGCGACGAACGGCCTTGCATCTACCTATACGAGCAAAGTAGAACGGGAGCGCTTTCCCGGGGGATCATCACCGCGGTTTCCGTTGGTGACTATCGCGGTGGTCGCGTGAAGGTGCATGAACACACCTTGCAAGCCCGCGAAGAACTCTTCAAAGAATACCTGAACACCACGGGGATCAATGCCGAGCCGGTTCTCCTGGCCGCTCCCGCAGGAAACGGCATCGACGCTGTTCTGGCGCAAGCATGGTTGGAACGCCCCACCTACGATTTCAGCACCACCGACCGCGTACGTCACCGCTTCTGGGCGGTGAGCGACCCGATGATCATCCAAGCCTTGTGCGATCGGTTCACCGACATT
This sequence comes from Bacteroidota bacterium, assembly GCA_023428865.1. Taxonomy (GTDB): domain Bacteria; phylum Bacteroidota; class Bacteroidia; order Flavobacteriales_F; family PHOS-HE28; genus PHOS-HE28. Next base: position 5,392 of record JAEYWT010000330.1, read on the forward strand.
GATGCGCTGTACATCGCCGATGGGCACCACCGCATGGCCAGCAGCGCACGGCTTGCGGAAAGCACAGGGGCCTTCGCCGAAGCACCCAAAGCCTGGTGCTTGGCCTTCATCGTTCCACAGGAACACTTGCACATCCACAATTTCGATCGTGCGGTGACCAGCTTGGGCGGCATGGATACTTATGAGTTCTTGGCGGCGCTGCGCGAGGTAGGTACCCTCACCGAACTCGGTTCCGCACCCACCATACCTCCCGTACATGGTGTGGTGAACATTTGCACACGCCAGGGTTGGTACGCCATGCAAATGCCCACCCCACCTGCTTCGGGCGATGCCGCTAGCAGGTTGGATGCTTCAGTGCTGAGCGATGCGGTACTGGATCCGGTGCTTGGCATCCACGATCTGCGGACCGATCCGCATGTGCGTTTCATTCCTGGCACGAGCGGTGTGGCCGAACTGGAGCGCATGGTGAAAGCCGGGGAAGCAGCTGCCGCCTTCAACCTTAGACCCGTCGGATTCGAAGAACTGAAGGCGGTTGCCGATACTGGAGGTTGCATGCCACCCAAGAGCACCTATATCGAACCGAAGCTCCGCAGCGGCGTCACCATCTACAGCTTGGAAGATCTTTGATGGCCATGGTGGACCATGAAGCATTGGCCGAACGCTACCAAGCGATAAGAACTTCCCTCCCGCCCCATGTGCTGCTGGTGGCGGTGAGCAAGACCCGTTCGGTACAGGAGATACAAGCATTGTACGAACTCGGCCATCGCGACTTTGGTGAGAACTATCCGCAGGAGTTGCGCGAAAAGACTCCCCTGCTGCCGGCAGACATCAACTGGCACTTCATCGGGCACCTGCAACGCAGTAATGTGAAGCATGTCCTGACCTGCGCACACTTGATCCATGGCGTGGATAGTGAGAAGTTGTTGGACGAGATCGAGAAGCGCGCTGCGGCCTTGGACAAGACCATTGATGTACTGCTGCAAGTCCACATCGCTCAAGAAGAGACCAAACATGGTTTCTCCACAAGCGAACTCCATGCACTCGTGGAAACCGGGCCTTCTCCCGGGCAACGTTGGCCGCACATCCGTTTCCGAGGGTTGATGGGGATGGCCACCAACACCGATAAGTCCGACCTGGTGGCCACGGAGTTCCGTGCATTGGGGGACTTGTTCCAAGCGTTACGTGCGCGTGGCTCGTTCGCCGGTGAGCAATTCGATGTGTTGAGCATGGGCATGAGCGGTGATGCTGACCTGGCCATTAACGCTGGCAGTACTCTGGTACGGATCGGTACGGCCATCTTCGGCGAGCGCTCTTCCACTGGTGTTTGACCGGTCGATCCGGGCAACCTGCTGGCATTTCCGCGTCTGTTCCATGTAATTTAGGGGCAGCATAGCATGATCCGTACGGCACTCGCTACCGCAGCGCTCGCGCTCTCCTGTTCTGGCCTTGCCCAGCGTAACATCGAGATCGGTGTTGCCTCAGGCATTACGCACTATTACGGCGACCTAGGGAACATCGATGGTCCGGTGCAGTGGAACAGTGCGCGGCCTGGTATGCAGATCACCGTACGCGACTTCCTGAACAATAAGAAGCGCTACATCACTCGCTCGTTGACCACAGAAGCCCGATTGAGCTGGTTCCGGATCGGTTACGACGAAACGGCTCCGATGCGCAACGTGCCCACCACCGAGTTGAAGAACTTCCGACGTGGGTTGAGTTTCCGGAACGACCTGCTCGGAGCCTCTGGGCACTTGGTATTGAACGCATACCGAGAACCCTACACACCGCTCTTCCAGCAACGGTTCTTCATGTTCTTCCATTTGGGAGTAGGGGTTTATTACGGCCGCCCAAGAGCAGATCTGTTCAATGGCGACATTGAGCCGGAGAACCGGTACTACTTCTGGGAAGACGGCACCATACGGGACGCACCGCGCGGCACTCCGGGTGCCGCGATCATTGAGCGTGACGGCAAGTTCGAGACGGACCTGGGAAGCTGGCTCACCGAAACAAGCAGGAACAATACCGACCTGGGCAAGGCACGTACTTTCAAGTCATGGCATGTGGCCGTTCCACTTGGTGCTGGCCTTCGCTACATGCTTACCAAGCAACTGAGTCTTGGTATCGAGTATTGCTACCTGATGTTCATGACCGACCAGCTCGACGATGTAAGCGACCTCTACGCTACCCACGAGCAGATCGACGCCCTATACGAGACGGAGCGGGAACGCACACTTGCCCGTTACATCAGCGACCCCACCGGTTGGGGAACGGTAGGGAACAACGATGACTTCAAGACCAGCAGGCGCGGAAACCCCGGCCTGTTGGACTCGTTCAGTTATCTGAACCTCGAGGTCTCGTACAAGTTCAAACGTCGCCCAGGCAGAAGGACTTACATGAGGTTGTAAGTGTTGTTCCGTGTTCCAGGGTGGTACTTTCGTACCGCAATCAATGAACATGAGCAGCAGCGGCGCAATGGCACAAGGCAAACGCATGGACCTGGCATTCTCCGCGCTCTTGAGCGCCGATGATCAAGAAGCCTTGACCGCCCTTACGCGTATCGGCCAGGAAGGGGATGCCCGAGCCATTCGCCCACTACTGGAGGCGCTGTCCAAAAGCGGGTCCTCTGCGGTGCGGCAGCGGATAACCACTTTGCTCTTCGAGGTGAAGGCCGCGAAGGCAGACGAAGCGTTGTTGAATGCGCTGAAGGACGGAGAATTGACCAGCGTTCGGCATATCATTATCAGCACGTTCTGGAATGCAGGGATCGACGTGCGCGACCACCTGAATGTCTTCATCGATCTAGCATTGAACGGTACCGCCGCTGAATGCTTCGAGTGCCTTACGGTGATAGAGAATCAGGAGATCTGGCCAGAAAAAGATGCACGCTTGGCGATGAAGCGAGTGGAAAAAGCCGTTCCAACGGAACAGGACCCCTACAGGTCTTCCATTCTCAACGACCTGGTAGAAGTCTTGCGCTACCGGCTAGGCGTGGACGAACTGAAATAGGACCGGCTCAGGTTCCTTACGGCAACCGAGCGATCAACCAGCCATCCGACCGCTGAAGAACAGCCATGGCGCCGTGCGCTTGTAGCTTCTTCCAATTGCTGTGTGCAGGTAATCCCGCCCATTGTTCTTCGAGGTTCGCAGGGTGTACCACGATGAAACTTCCAGGCTCTATTTCCGCAAGTTCGCCGTACCACAATTCGGTGATCACCGTTCTGGGCAGGTAGGTGCGTAGCGCCGCGCCCATGCCATGCGTATAGACATGGCCCGGTCGCAGTTGCTCTAGGTAGTTGGCCAGAGAGCGTTCCACTTCGGCTTGGCGGATGAATGGAACTGTGGCACGCACGAAAAGTGCGATCTGCAAAACCACCAAGCAGCTTGAGACAAGCCATGGCTTAGCCATCCTTTCGCTGAGCCAAACCCATGCGCGCGAGAACGCTGGAAAGAAGATCATGACCACTAATGGCTGAGCAAGTAGCATGACCCTATCATTCTGAAAGGGCATACCAGCAACAAAAAGTACATAGCCCAACGCGACCACACTGGCCAACCTGCCGAGCGTGCTACGTAGATCACGCCAACGAAAGAAGGGCAGTAAAATCAAGCCCAGCGGGAATTGGCCTGGGTGTACGCATACACCGAGCGCGTACACGAGGTTGGGAAACATGTAGTTCAAGGTGCCATCGTCCGAGTGCAACTCACGCCGGAGCCAGTTCAAAGGACTCCATTCCGCCAAGGGTGTTGCTTGCAGGTGGCCGTGCTGGCGTAAGGCCTCTACCAGCACCATCGCCCCAATGCCAAGCAAGGCGACCAGGATAGCAAACGTACGCGTGGAGACGTTCGGCTTCGCCCAGGTCGCCAAAACCAACCCGGACATCACCGCGGCAATTGGTGCAACGGCAAGCCGCACGGTCAATGCGCATACAAGTGCGGCGACCATACCGAACAACCATCGGGGCTTACGTGTGGACTGCCAGCGAACGAGGGCGTAAAAGGCGAAAGTCACCAATGCCACCGCTGGCACATCGCTCATGGTGGTCATGGCATAACGCAGCATGAAGGGTGCTAGCGAGACCCCCAGCATGGTGAACCAGAACGACACATCCCTTCCTGTGCATTCTTCTACTCTTACTTCACCCTTGAAGAGTAGAAGCATGACCCGGATGAGCGCGAGGAAACCCACCAGTGAAATGATACGAAGAGCAAGTAACGGCCCGATCAGTTGACCAAGCATGGCACCGATGATGGGATAGCCATGCGGGTGTTCCACCATCAAAGGGCGCTCGCCACCTACTAACCAAGCCAGCCAGGCCTTGGCGATCTGCAAGTAATCGTGGCTATCCTGGCCATTCAGGCCTTGGTAACCCATGGCGCTCACCCATACCATAGCCAGGGCAGCTGGTACGAAGAGCATCCACCACTGGTAACCGAACTGTTTCGTCACGGGTTCTAAAGTAACAGTGGGGTATTGCATGGTTCACCATGATCATCAGACCTTTGCGCCGTTCATTCTCCCCATGAACACCTACCTGAGCGATAAGATCAGGATCATCTCGTTGATCACGATGGTCCTGTTGACCTATGTGCATGCGTATACGTTCCCCTCGAACGTTTTCGCAGGTGAGGCTTGGTCGCTGGAGGGCTTGAACTTCGCCTTGCAATACACGATAAGCCAAGGACTGGCCCGTTTCAGGATCCCCTTCTTCTTCATCCTGTCCGGGTATTTCTACTTCAGGGCTCTAGCACGCACGGACGGTTCTTTCCTGGCGCAGTTCACCAAACGCGCGCGCACCATTGCTCTGCCCTACGTGCTCTGGTCACTTTTCGGATTGGCCCTTTATGCGCTTCTCCAGTGGCCAAGTGCCTGGCGAGCTTTCTTTCCACACAACCCGGTGTGGGGCCTATCGCCCATGGAAGTGCTCGAAAAAGTATTGATCAACCCCATACCCTATCAATTGTGGTTCCTACGCGATCTTATGGTGCTCTTCGCGCTGGCACCGTTGATCTTCCATACACTTCGTTGGCTGGGTATTTGGACTCTGGCCATACCATTCATCACCTGGAGTCTGGAGGTGGATCTGGTCATTCTGGCGAACGAGTCCCTACCCTTCTTCACGGCCGGTGCCTGGCTGGCTTTAGGTGGCCCAAGACATGAACCGTCCCTTGGAAGTCGAACCCGGCTTGCGATCGTCGCATCATGGTTCCTGTTGGTGCTGGTGAAGACGGCCGTGGTGATCTTCCATTCGGTGGACCCCGAAATGCTGAAACAGATACACCATTTGGCGGTGTTGCATGGCTTGATCGCTGTTTGGGTGGGTTACGACCTGGTCGTGAAAGGCCGAGATATGAGCAATTCCTTACTTGCCCGCCTCGCACCACACGGCTTCTTCCTTTACGCCGCACACGAACCACTGCTCACATTGATCAAACAAGGACTCTTCCTCTACCTGGGTCGTTCGCC
>JAEYWT010000398.1 GCA_023428865.1 Bacteroidota bacterium
AAACGCCCGTTGTTCATGGCTTTGGACTCATCAACTATTTTTGAGATGGCTTCTAGCCTTTGCCATGTGTTCCGCACCGTCGCCAATGGGCGACAGCGCGGAACGAAGATAGACGGGACCGGCCCTGCTGTGGCGTTCAGCGCTTCAATAAGTGCATCGGAGCCAGAAGCGCATCGTGCCAACGCAGCAGGTAGCAACCCGGTGCCACGCCGGTGAGGTCCAGGTGCGTCGCGGTCGGTGTCATGACACCTGCACTGACCTGCGCACCCAACGGATCATGGAGCGTGTAGCGCGTTGCGGGATGCCCAGAAGGCAGGATAATGGTAACGGCATCGCTGGTGGGATTCGGAAAGAGCGTTACAGCGTGGTGGCGTTCGGCATCGGCGACCCCGGTGGAAAGTGTGTAACGGCGGATCCCCTCGAGGGAACCCATGGTGTACGCGAAGAATACATAGTCGTCGTACTCGAAGACACCGCTGCCGTAGATGTCTGTTGCATCGAGGTTACCCGTGATGTTGGTCCAGGTAGCACCGTTGTTCGTGGAACGGTACAGGCTGTCGCGCTGGCCTCCGGCGAAATGTCGCGTCTCCATGTAGAGGTTGTTGCCGGATCGCTTCACCTCCTCCACACCGACACCGAAGAACGCCGGTGCCGTCCATGCAGTGAACGTCACACCGAGATCGGTGCTCCGGTATGTGATTCCCCCTTGGGCGGAATAGTGCACGTGGCCATCCATCTCCCAAACGTGTTCACCATCCAGGTCGCCAATGCCGCTCGCCTGAGTCCAGGAACTTGCGTTGATGGTGCGGAACACACCACCACCATTCGTCGCCGCCACGAAGTACGGCCCCACCGCCGCCATGCCCACCACATCCAAGTTGGTAAGGCCACTGTTCACCGCAGTCCACGCAGCACCGTCCAGGGTGCGATAGATGCCCTGTTGGTCCGTGTAAGCGTACAAGGCCCCGCCGTATTCGAAGAAACCCCGTATCGCGGTGGCCGATGGCCCCCCAGTGCCGGGTGTCCAGGAAGTGCCTTCGTTGTCCGAATAGTGCAGGCAGGTCCCGATCGCGCTCGTACCGACCACATAGCGATCATTGAAATAGTAGCCCATATCCGACGGCCCCCAGGAGCTCGGGTTGTCCACCGGGGTCCAAGTGGCACCGTGATCACCACTGCGATAGAGCACGTTGTATGCTCTCGCGAAGATGTGGTTCGGTGTTGCGCCATGTACGGCAGCGCCGTAGTCGAGCGTACCCAGCCCATTGTTCACCTGGGTCCATTGGGCGGCGATGCCGGATGCCAGGAAAAGTGCGATGAATGCGGAAGGTGTTCTCATATGAGGTCGTGGTTAGGTGCGGAACAAATGCTGCACGCAACCACATCGGAGATAGGGATGGAATGTGAACGGCACGCGGCGTGCTGATAGAACAGCTGCCTACAACTGCATGCGCACACCCCACCAGTTCAGCGAGGTGCGGATGCGCCACGTGCGCTAAACCGGCTCGGCACCTTCCTTAGCGAGATCGCGGTTCACCTGGCGGCGCAGTGTTTCCACGAGGTGGTCGGGGAAATAGTGGTCGGCGATATGAACGAACTCATCGCCTCGCACGAACATGTCCATGCCCACTTCGGTGAAGTCGCGCTTGCCGCACGCGCCCAGCAGTTCAATGGCCGCGTGCAGGGTGTTGCGGTGGAAGTTGTACACGCGCTCGGTCTTGTCGGTGACCACCAAGCCGCGTTGCAGCCCCTTGTCCTGCGTGGCCACGCCGGCGGGGCAGTTGTTGGTGTTGCAACGCAGGGCTTGGATGCAGCCCAAGGCGAACATGAAGCCGCGTGCGCTGTTGCACGTGTCGGCACCCAGCGCGAGCATCTTCAGCAGGTCGGCGGCGGAGATGACCTTACCGCTGGCGATGATGCGGATGTGTTCCTTGAGGCCATAGTGCTTCAACGAGTTGCTCACGAACATCAGCGCCGGGGCGATGGGCATGCCCACCGAATCGGAGAACTCCAGCGGCGCCGCGCCGGTGCCACCTTCAGCGCCATCCACGGTGATGAAGTCGGGCATCAACCCGGTGCTCACCATCTTCTCGCAGATCTCGTTGAACTCCTCGGCCTTGCCGATGCACAGCTTGAAACCGACGGGTTTGCCGCCGGAAAGATCGCGCAACCGATCCACGAAACGCAGCAAGCCTTCGCTGTCGCTGAAAGCGGTATGCCAGGGTGGGGAGAATATCGTGGTGCCCGGCTCCACGTGGCGGATGCGGGCGATCTCCGGGGTGTTCTTGGCGGCGGGCAGAATGCCACCGTGGCCGGGCTTGGCACCTTGGCTCAGCTTCAGCTCGATCATGCGCACCTGCGGCGCTGCGGCTTTCTGCTTGAAGAGCTCGGGGTCGAAATCGCCTTGGGCATCGCGGCAGCTGAAGTAGCCGGTACCGATCTGCCACACGATGTCGCCACCGGGCTCCAGGTGGTGGTGGCTCAGCCCGCCTTCGCCCGTGTTGTGGAAGAAGCCCCCCTTCTTGGCGCCTGCGTTCAAAGCCTTGATGGCGTTCTCGCTCATGGAGCCGAAGCTCATGGCCGAGATGTTCAACAGCGATGCCTCATACGGCTGTATGCACTTGGGGCCACCGAAGCGCACACGCGGCGGATGCTCCAGCAATGGTGCCGGGAAGATGGAGTGGCGCATGCCCTCGTACCCACCATGGTAAAGGTCTAACTGGGTGCCGAAGGGCACGGTGTCCATCACGTTCTTGGCCCGGCGGTAGACCAGCGAGCGTTGCTGGCGGCTGAACGGACGACCATCGGTATTGCCCTCGATGAAGTACTGCTGCATCTCCGGGCTGATGAACTCGAAGAAGTAGCGCGCATAGCCCAGCACTGGGAAGTTGCGCATGATGGTGTGGCGCTCCTGCAGCACATTGGAGATGCCGATGATCACCAAAGGGATCAGGACCACGTACCACCAGAGCACGATGTGATGCCAATAGCCCACCAAAGCCACCAGGGCGATCAGGAACAGACTGATGGCGTAAAAGAGCTTGCGCATATCGGCGTGGGATATCCTCAAACATATCACTTAATCCAGCAGGCGCGCGTGGGTAGCGCGGTGAGCGCACTGATGTGGGCTGTGCGGCGGCAACACGATCGCCGTCCTGGACCGCTTCAGTCCAAGCTGAAGTAGTCCGCGCTCTGGTAGTGCCCATCGTGCTCCTTCTGCAACTGCATCAGGATGTCGTTGGCCAGGCTACTCGCACCGAAACGGAACCAATGATTGTTGAGCCATTCGGGGCCTAGCTCCTCCTTCACCATCATCAGGAAATGCAGTGCCTGTTTGCTCGTGCGGATGCCACCAGCGGGTTTCATGGCGATCATCTCGCCGGTCTTCAGGTAGTGGTCGCGGATGGCATGCAGCATCACGAGCGTCACTTCCATCGTTGCCGCCGGATTGATCTTGCCCGTGCTGGTCTTGATGAAGTCGGCACCGGCCGCGATGGCGATGTCGCTTGCGAGGCGGACCTTGTCGTAGGTGCCGAGCTCGCCTGTTTCCAGGATCACTTTCAAACGCGCATCGCCGCAGGCTTCTTTGATGGCCGCGATCTCGTCGAACACGAAGCCATACTCTCCGCTGTGGAACTTGCCACGGCTGATCACCATGTCGATCTCATCCGCACCTTCGCTCACCGCGAACTTGGTGTCTGCGATCTTCACCGCTTTCGGGGCCTGTCCGCTGGGGAAGGCGGTGGAAACGGAGGCGACCTTCACCCCACTATCACCCAAGGCCTTCTTCGCCACCTTCACCAATGATGGGTATACGCACACCGCCGCCACCGTGGGTAAGCCAGGAAGGCTGTCGTGAGGATGCATCGCCTTGTAGCATAGCTGCTTCACCTTGCTCGGCGTGTCGGCCCCTTCCAAGGTGGTCAGGTCGATCATGCTCAGGGCGAGTTTCATGCCCTGCACCTTCGTCTCTTTCTTGATGCTACGTGTCTTGATGCGGGCCACACGTTCTTCAATACCCACTTGGTCGATGGTGGGCGTGGTACGAGGGTCAGGAACACGTGTGGGTGCGGACAAGGTCTTTGCCATGGCAGGGGCGCCGGTACTTTCACCGGCATGGTCCGAAAGATACCGATATGGTCGCGCTCAGCCCACTACCCGCTTCCGCAGCCAATACCGATGCACGAGGTACGCGCCCACCACTGCACCCAAGGTGTTCGCTGTAAGATCCACCACATCGCCGTTACGACCTAAGCCGGGTGTCTCTTGCAACACTTCCATCAGTGCGCCGTAAGCGAAGGATAGCAGCCCCGCCACGAATAACACGCGGGCATCGGTCCACGTGTTGCCGCTCCGATCACGAAAGCCCCGTGCCAGTAAATAGCTGAGCACGCCGAACATGAGCATGTGTACGAGCTTGTCCACGCTCAACAGATCGGCCCATTCCCATTGTGGGAGCGCTTTGCCCGGCGTAAGGCACAGGAATGCGATCAGCAACGCCCACGCGATGGCCAGGCGTAGGAACCGCGTCATACCATCAAGCGCCGATCAGCGCCTTGTACTGGTCGGCGGTGAGCAGGTCGGCGGCTTCGCCAGGGGCGCTCATTTCCACCTTCACCATCCAACCCTTCTCGTAGGGATCGGTGTTCACGGAAGCTGGGTCGTCGGCTAGGCCGGGGTTCAGCTCAGCCACTTTTCCGCTTACGGGCATGAAGAGGTCGCTCACGGTCTTCACGGCTTCTACCGTACCGAACACCGCTTCGCGCGCCAGCTCCTGACCTTCGGTGCTGATGTCGATGAATACGATATCACCCAATTCGCCCTGTGCGAAGTCGGTGATGCCGATGGTGGCGATGTTGCCTTCGATCCGGATCCATTCGTGGTCCTTGGTGTAGCGCAGGTCGGCCGGGATGTTCATGTGCGGTTGAGAGCTAGTAGGATGTGCGGCGAAAGTAAGCGGTGCCGTTGGATCGTGAGCCAACCTCCGTCAGTACTACCTATTGGGCCAAGGTGAACCGCAAGCTGATACCCGCGTTCGTATTGGCCGAGGGGAAGGAGGTGGAGATCACCGGGGTGTTGATCACACGCTCGTAGAACGCACGCACGTTGAGGCGGTCGTTGATCACATAGTCCGCCGAGGTCTTGATGGAGATGATGTTCTGGCCGGCCGTGGGCTGGTTCTGTTGCTCTTGCACCTTGCGGATCACGGTGATGTTCTCGCGTAGGCTCAAGTCCACCCGCAGGTTCAGGTCGCTCTTGGGCGTGGTGCCACCAATGGCGAAGGGGAACTTCACGCTCTTGAAGCGGTAGCCGCTACCGATCACGAATTCCTTACCGCGCACTTCGGTCACCTGGTTGTTGGTGAGGCTCAAACTGAGGTTACGATCGCGGTTGTATTCGAACTTGGCCAGCAAGCTGTTCTTCAACGTACCATCGAAGCCCATCAGCGGTCGCATCACTTCTTGGATGGTCACCACCGCGATCTGTTTCTCCGGTAGGAAGTTGTCGCTCAGATCGCGCACACCTGCGCCTTCGATGTACAGCAGGTTGGTCTGGTAGCTGCCTACGTTGAAGGTGCTGCGGTAGCTGTTCTTCACCGTGAAGGTGCGGAAGATCTTGTCCATGAGCGGCAGCTTGGTGAGGCCGTCGTACGTGATGTCCCAGTTCGGCGCTGGTATCAGGCTCAGCGGATCGAGCTTCACCTTGTCCGCGCTCTTGCCCGTGTAGGCTGCAAGGAAGGAGGTCACCACCACGTTCTGCTGCGTGGGACCGAAGCCATCGGCGTAACCGGTCTCGGGGTTCACGGCCACACCCGCGTCCGCAGCCAGGCGCGCACTGACCACCGTTCGGTTCGCCAACATGTCCTGGAACACCTGGTTCACGAAATCCGCATCGTTGTTCACGAAGGCCGTGCGCCAGTTCAACATGCTTACACTGAAACTACCCTGATCCCGCGGGCTGTCGTTCACGTAACGTTCTTCTTCGCGGTTGTATCGGAAGAAGCAGCTGGTGTTGTCCGCCTTTGTGCGGTTGGCCATCAGTTCCACACGCATGCCGCGGAACGGTTCCAGGCTCAATCGCGCGTTGATGGTCTCGTTGCGTGTGTTGGTGTACGGGTTGAAGATGGAAGGCGTGTTCACCAGCCACCCTTGCTGGGCCGCCGTTGTGGCGAAGTCGCGCACGATGTCGCCGCTCAGGTCGTGGTTCTGCTGGCCCATGACGAAGCCGAAACCCGGTGCGCCGAAATTGTCCATGCCCACCGCATTGGTGCGCGGCGCATAACCAGGCAGTAGGATACCGGAGGTCTGGCTATAGGTGATGGTTCCGTTGCGCAAGGTCATCAGCACCCGTGCCAGACCTTCCAGCGGATCGATCTTGATGTTCGGCTCTTTCTTCGCTGTGGAATCGGGCTTTGCCGTACTGGTCTTCGCGCCTGCCTTTCCGGTCTGTCCCCGACCTTTCGCCTTGTCGTTGATCTTCTTCAGGTACTTCGATTTGTTGTACAGGTTCACGAAGTTCAACTGACCATTCACTGAAATGTTCTGCGAGTTCTGGATGGTCGCACCCAAACTGTCCTGCGTCAACGGTGCACGGTCCCATTGGTAACCCGCCGTGTAACCGGTGTTCACCGTCATCCAGTCGGTCATGGGGAACTTGTCCAGTGGCAGGGTGTAGGTAATGCCAACGGTATGATCGTAACGAGTGGGTTCACCCCAGTTACGGATGCTCGTGAGCACGCTGTCCTTCCACAAGGCATACTCATCGCGGTCCTTGCTGTTCACACGGCCCGGCGTTTCTCCGATGAAGGCCATGTTGTTCGCGTTGAAATCCACCTTCAACGACTTGGTCACCTCGTAGCGGAAACCATATTGGCTGTTCCAGTTGAAGTTCTTGTTGTACGTGGGCCGTGGTGGTAGGGTCTCGATGTCCGGATTGGGGCGCACCAATCGCTCCAGGTACATACGATCCACGCTGGTGCGCATGGTGATCTGCTTGAACCCGAGGTTCACATTGAAATCCTTCACCAGCTTCAACCACTTGCTCTTGCCGATGAAACCGACACTTGCGAAAGGCTGGATAGGTCGAGGTTTTGGTGTGTGTAGGTAGCCTATGGATCCGCGATAGGTGCGGGTGTTCTCATACGCCGTGTTCACATCGTAGTACTCCTGATCACTGTAGGCATAGGTGAAGCTGAGGTTCTCCACATCGAAGAATTGCTCCTTGCTGCCCTGCCCGCGCTCTTTCCGTACGTTGGTCAAATTCACACTACGTCGGCGCGTGTACGTACGCGAGACCTTCAGCCGCTCTTTGCGTTCTTCCCTGGAAAGCGCACGCGTTGCATCATCGAAGGTGATGTCGGGGCTCAACGGATCGAACTGCGGGTTGCTGATCTGCTCCGAGTAGCCGAGGTAAAGCGGCACACGCACCTTGGCTTCTTCCGGCAGGAATTTGCCCATCTCCAGGTTCGCGCTCACATCCACACCGTACTTCGTTTCGCGCTGGCGCTCGCTCACTTTCTTGTCGATCCCTCCCCAGAAAGGTGTGCTGTAGTTACCGGCCACACTTACGTTGCCCAGATCGGCCAGCTGGGCGTTCACACGCGCCAACGCTGCCCAACCACCGCTCTGGTCGAAGTCGGTCAACCGCAATTCGTTCACCCAAACCTCCAAGCATTTGGATAGTCCATCATCCTGCTTCCACGGGTTCATCTCCTCTCCATCGCGCTTCGGGTTGCGCACCCCGATCATGATCGTGCGCATCTGGCTCAAGTTGGGGCTGCCCTTCACGAACACCCTGCGATCACCATCGGTGCCTTGGTATCGTTCGGTTCGCGACGCTCCGCTCTGATCGCGTTCGATCTTCAGGTCGTTCAGCTTGGCGAATTCGATGATCACGTTGTTCGCCTCGGGCCAAACGTTGTACGGATCGCGATTGAAGAAGGTGGACGGCGTGACCGGGACCTCGTACTCGTAGTAGTTCTGATCGAAGTCGTTGCCCAAGCGGATGAACACCGTGGCATCACCATAAGTGATCGGCGTGTTGGGATCGCTGCTCTCCGCATGGATGTACATGCGAAGCTTCTTATAGCTGCGGATGTCGAACTGCACGTTGCGGAATCCAGCCCGGGCATCACCGTCGCGTAGGTTGCACACTTTGTATTGTAGCGACTGCTCGTTCAGGTTGCGCAGGTTGGCACTGGCCACATCCACTTCGGAGTTGATGCCCGGAGGTAGCACGTAGTTGATGGGCGTGCGGTTACCGTTCTCTTCGATGTTCACCGCTGCGATCTGGAACACCGTTGGGTCGGGGTCGCCGCCTACCACTTCGCCGGGTGTTTCCAGGCTCTGTAGGTACTTCCGCCATTCGCCGCGCACGAATTCCAACCGCGCGAAACGCAAGGTGGCTTCTTGTTGCCAACCGCGCAGGTACAAGCGCATGAAACGGATGCTCCGGAAATCTTGGATGCCATTCACCACTTGCGAAGGCTGGCGCACGGGCACCTTGAACTGGTACCAATACACCTGCTTGGCGCCCTCCGGTGTGTTGGCCGTAGCAAGGATCCTGTCCGTGATGAAGCCCTGCCCCACCACCATGTCCTGCGGGCGAAGTGGTATGCGGTAGTGGAAGTAGCTCTCGCTCTCACCCAGGTTCTGGTCCTGGTTGATGTCTTCCGTTGTTGGCAAGGTGGTCTGCTGCGTGGGGTAGCCCTCCTGCGCATCCTCGTCCGTTATGGAGTTGCCCTCCGGACCGTTGAACCGCTTGTAGCGCGTTAGGATGTCGGCGTTCTGCGAGTCGTACGCGCTTCCGCGGAAGAACCGATAGTCATCGTTGGAGGGATCGTTCTGGATGGCTTGCAACGCTTGGGGGTCGCTCACCGTGCCAGCAACGGCGCTCAAGTAGTTGCTGAAGAACTGCTGCTCGTTCCGACCAGCGATCTGCAGACCCGGACTTCCCAATCCATCCAGACCCACATCTTGGAAGCGGTTGCTGTTCGTTTCGGTGATGGCGAAGGCGTTCACCACGCTCTGGGTGGCCGGCACAACGCCCCATGGTGTCTCATCCACCAATGCAGTGGCATCGTCGGCATTGTTCGGCAGGCCGTTCTCGAATGCCTTGCGGCCATCGCGCAGCACATCTTCACTGATGTTACCCAGGTCCAAGTACAACTCTCCGCCCGTGCTGTTCACGCTGTTCACGTTGGTAGCGGGTTCTCCCTGACTGTTGCTCGCGTTGAAGAAGGGGTCCATCAACCAGAACTGCACCGTTTCGATGTTACTTGCCTCGAAATCGGTGGTGGTGATACGCCGCGTGATACCCGCCCAACTGCGCTCCGGATCGGGAAGGCTGCCATCCGCGGTCAAGTTCGGATTGTAGTTGTACGGTCCACGTTCACTGGGATAGTACGAGATGTCCAATACCGGAATGTTCGTGGGTGTACCTGCGGCCAACTGCCGGTTCGGGAATACCTCCTGCTCCAATACCTCGCGCTGGCGGTGGTCACTCCTGATCTCTTCACTATTGGCGATGTTCTCCGGGGTGATGCTGTTGTTGCGGAAGAACAAGGGATCGATCACGTACCACGACATCTGCGCCCTGCGGAAGCCCGCCCCTAGGTTGCCCACCAGATCGCCTTCGGGGAACAATGCGGGCAAGCCCTGTGGCACCGCCGAGTGGAACCACAAGCTCTGGGTGCGCATGTCGATCACACTTACGCTGCCCTCGAAGTCATCGATATAGCTGGTGCCCAGATCGCCGATGGCCCGGCTATGGCCAGGGATCAGATAAGCCCCTTCGAGACTGGCGTTGATGTTGCTCTCCGCTTTCGTGGCGTAGAACGGCAGCTTGTCCACCATATCCGTAAGCCACTGCGACTTGGTCTGCCAGTTCGCATCCAAGCCCACCACGGTGTTCCTGATGGGCTCTTCACCCACGTTCACCTTCTGGGTAAGCGGGCGTTCATATAGGTTCATGATGGTACCTCCGATCACAAGGTCCTTGTTCACCTTGTAATCGAATCGCGCACCGGCAAGCGTCTTCGTTTGTATGCTGAAGAGCGAGTTGCTTTCCAACGACACGTTCACCGGAGTGCCACTTTCCAAGATGCCCTGGTTGAGGATGCGCACGCGACCCAGGTTGTAATCCACCGTGTAATCCTGGTTCTCGATCAAGCGCACACCACCGGCGGTCACCACCACCGAACCTTGTGGAATGTTCACCGCGTTCAACGAGATCACATCACTGCTGGCACTGCGGTAGCTTCCTTTCAGTTTGAAGCGGTTCAGCTCGGGTATGTTCTGCGCAGCGGTCTTGGTACTGTCGTACAACTGCTGGTACACGATGGTGCGCTTGATCTCCGGAGGTACACCAACGAGCTGCTGATCCAGATAACTACCGAAAGGCTCCAACGTGGTGAAGTAGATGCGCCCGGTCTGCGCGTGGATGGTACCACCTGTGGTAGCAGCACCATCGATGAAGTCGAACCAACCATCGGGGTTGGGTGCGTTGTTGGGATCAAGGCGGTCCATGCCCACCGCTTGGATCAAGGGGATCTGATCCAAGGGCGCGCGTGGGATGTAGTTCACATCCACACCCGTGGTGGGGTTGTTGTACAACAGATCCAACCGGAAGTTCTCCCTATTCACCTGGAAGGCGCCCAAGGAGTAGATGTTCTTCATCATCAGATCCCACAGCGGAATGCGTGGGTTGGTGATGGTGGCCTTCAGCAAGCGCAGCACCAAAGCCTCGGTACCTTGCGGTCCGATCTGCGGCTGTTCGCCCGGGATCGGTGTGGGGGTCTCCTCGGTGAAGACACCGTCTTGCGAGAATTGTCCGACCTGATAGGTCTGCCCATCCAAGGTGTATTGATAGGCGACCGCCAAGACCTCGTCGTTGTTCAGTGATTGGTTCAACGAGATGAAACCCAAGCGCTGGTTAACGGTGTATTCGTTCGGGGTGAGCAGGCGTGCGCTCTCCACCTTCTCGTAGTGTCGCGCAGCCACCAGCCCCAGGGATTGTAGCGCCTGGCTGGAGTTGACGAAACCGGTGATGCCGGGGTTCTGGCTCACCAATTGGTACAGCGTGTTCGCACTGTTGTCCGCTACCGTGGAATTGGCGCGGTCTTGCACCAGACCCGGAGGTAGGTCTGCGCTGAAGTGGCCCGCTGCGATGGACGCCGGAGTTGCGTCCTCACCAAGATCCGTGAAGGCAACGAAGTTCCTTGTCTGCTGGAAATCCTGCCGCATGTTGGTCACCCACACCTCGATACGCTGGATCAATACACCACTGTTCACGGTGGGCAGGGTGCGCAAGGCCTGGTCGTACCGATCACGGAAATAGTAGCTCAGGAAATAGTGCCTGTTCGCTTCGTATTCATCGGCCTTGATATCGAACATCGTGGTCTGCGCACCACCCTGGGTGGACACGTTCCGGCGTTGTCCTTTCTCCTGACTGAAGATCGCCGTGGCCGTCAATCGGCCGAAGCGCAACTCGGTCTTCAATCCGAACAGGCTTTGGCTTCCTTGTATCAGTGTGCCCCGCAACGGCAGGCTCACGTTACCCGCTTCGATCTTCTGAATGATCTCATCCTCGTAGCCCGTGTAATCGAGCTTCACCTGGTTCTCGAAATCGAAGGTCGCCTGGGTGTTGTAAGTGGTGTTGATCTTCAACTTCTCCCCGATGTTACCCACCAGGTTCAACTGGATCCGCTGATCGAAGTTGAAGGTGGTTATGCGCCGTTGGTTGATCGGGATCCGCGGGTTCTCGGTCTTGCTGATGTTCACTCCGAAGATCACTTCCGCCGAACCCCGTGGCTTGATGTCGATGGTGTTGCCACCGAAGATCCTGTCGAAAGCCTCGCCACGCACCTTGATCGCCGGGATCAATGCCTTCTGTGCGCTCTCACTATCCTGCTCCACACGGTCCAACCAATAGTTGTCCATGCTGCGCTCCATGTCGTAGTTGAGGTATTCCTCCAACGACATGCTCATGGGTGGGCGGTAGTCGAAGGAACCACCCACGGTGCTGCGCATGATGTACTGGCCGCTCTCGGCGTCGTAGATCACATCGTTCTGGATGTTACCGGGGTCGGCCAGGTTGATGCTTCCCGAACTGGGCGCACCAGGCGTGAGTGGATCGGTAAGCGGGAACTGGAGGTTCACCGGTGAATCCACCTGCATCAACAATACGCCGAACTCCACGTCCACCGCACTCGCCTCCATGGCAAGCACTGCCAGCAGCATGGCCACCACCGACCGGAACACGGTGCGGAAATAGCGCTGAAGTGGAACGGGGCGGAACATGGAAGGGGCCAGGCGATCAGAGATTCTTCAGGGTAAGGCGGATCAGCTCTTCCACGGTCGGGGTCTCGCCCGAGCGCTCTTGCAGTACGGTGTTCATGGCTCGCTCCGCCTTCAACCGGTCCAACCCGAGTGAAGACAGTGCCGATAACGCCTCCGCCTTCAACGTATTGCCCGGGGACAGAACCACCGCACCCGTTGGCATGGGCGTACCGGCAAGTTTTCCCTGAAGCTCGGCTACGATGCGCTGCGCCAGCTTCGGGCCAATGCCCTTCACCCCTTTCAGCATGCTTTCATCGCCGATCAGTATGGCCGTGTGGATGTCCTGTGCTGAACGTGCCCCCATGATCGCCATGCCGATGGTGGCACTCACACCCTGCACTTCGATCAAACGCCGGAACAACTGCCGATCATCGCGCTGCAGGAAGCCGAACAACCGATGTTCGCTGGAGCCGGAGCGCACATCCACACTGACCGCATAATGCACGAACAAACGCACACGCCCGCTCGTTGGTAGGGATGTGAGCACCGTGGTAGGCACCTGCACGAGGTAGCCCACACCGCCGCACTCCAAGACCACATGGTCTTGGGCGGTATCCAATAGATCACCGTTCAGGCTGTCGATCATCCTGTCCCCTCAATGCGGGTGCGTTCAATAAGTCCGGGGGTACAGTGCTGCTATGCGCGGCGGATAAGGTCCAACAAGGAGGCGCGAAAATAAACGGATCGGTGGTTCGTCCAACATGTGGCCGGTAGCCTAGCTTTCGGCTGCTCGATCGACCATTCAAGAGCACCCAACGGCATGAGCCAAAAAACCAAGGTGGTGGTCTTCTCCGGTGCCGGGGTAAGCGCCGAAAGCGGACTGAAGACCTTCCGCGATACCGATGGCCTTTGGGAGGAGTACCGGTTGGAAGAGGTGGCCACCCCGCAGGCTTGGCAGAAAGACCCCGCCAAAGTGCTGCATTTCTACGACTTACGAAGGGCACAGGTGCTTGCCGCACAGCCCAACGCCGCCCACCATGCCAT